>DATJYT010000142.1:0-3063 GCA_035499475.1 Xanthobacteraceae bacterium
ATTGGCGGCTCGCCTTGAACTTCAAGCATTACGATAATGACAGACGCTCCACAGCTTCCCATTCTGGCGCGTGTCGGGACGGCTCTGCTGATCGCCGGCGTGCTTGACGTCGTCGTCATGATTTATTGCATCGCGAACGGCGTATCGTATGCGTTCAGCTTCAACATCTTTGCCGTTTGGCTGGGTATTCTGCTGATAAGGGGCAGTCTTTGGGCTGCCTCAGTCGTGCGATTCTTTGTTGCGTTCTTTCTCGCAGGCGCTATCGGCCTCATTGCCGCTTTTCCGCTTTTGCAGCCGGTCAAGAACCGCGTCGGCGCCAGGCCGAAGGCGCGACGCCGATCATCTTCTTGAACGCGCGGCTGAAGGCCGCCTCGGATTCGTAGCCGACCGCGGCGGCAATGCCTGCCATGTTGGCGTTGCCGCCGGTCAGAAGCTCGGCCGCAAGCTGCATCCGCCATTTGGCGAGATATTGCATCGGCGGAATTCCGACCACATCGGCGAAGCGTTCGGCCAGCACCGAGCGCGATAGTCCGGCCTGCTTCGCCAGCTCCTCGATTGTCCAATCATGCGCCGGCTTGCCGTGCATCGATGACAAGGCCTTGGCGATATGCGGCTCACGCAGCCCCGCCAACCAGCCGGCTTGTTGCGGCGGGAGCCCCTCGAGATAGCGGCGCACGACGTCGATGAACATCAACTCGCTCAGCTTGGTGAGGACGCTGTCGCTGCCGGCGTGCTGCTCCGCCGCCTCCGCGACGGCAAATCGGATGAATTGGGCGATGAAGCCGCCACCATCGCTGCGCGGGCCGGCCGCGGTGATCACCGGCGGAAGATTTTCAAGCAGCGGATTGAACGGCCGCGCGTCACAGGCGAAGTAGCCGCAGACGAGCCGGGTCGAAGCCGCTCCGCCATCGTAACCGTAGTTGATACAGAATGGCTTCGTGCCGGCGGCGGCAACTTCGAGGACATCCGCCGTCGGCGGGTCGGCACGCATGTCCGGCCCGCTCGACATCACGTGCGACTGGCTGCTGGTGAAGACGACAACTTCGCCGGCTTCGAGCGCAATCGCCTGCCCGCCGGTCGCCGTGGCAAAGCAATGACCCTCGGTGACGACATGATACGCAATCAGATGGTCGGCTCCGGGCAGGATTTTCGGCAGGATCAATTCCCGCGGCGGCGATGCCACGGCCCACGGCTCACGGGCCGCGATATCGAAGAACACCGCGCCGGTGAGCCGCACGGTCTTCAGCAAATCGGATAGCGGATCCGCAGCCATTCGCCCCTCCGCCTGACGGCGGCCGGGCGCCGGATCTGAGGACGCCCGCTGTCAAAGGCCTCCCGAATTCCGGACGCGCTGTCAAGCAATGCGGACGCCCGGTCATTCCGTTCGCAGCCGTGAAATCTAAATAGCCGGTGACGCGCCGCCACCTGAAGGGGCGCGAAACCTACGAGGCACGAAAACAATGACAATTCATCGAGGCCGATGTTTCTGCGGGGCGGTGGAAATCGAGGTGGACGGCGCGCCCGAAGCGATGGGCTATTGCCATTGCGCTTCCTGCCGTTCGTGGTCGGCAGCTCCGGTCAACGCCTTCACCTTATGGAAGCCCGAGACCGTCAAAGTCACGAAAGGCGTCGAATTCGTCGGCCATTTCATGAAGACGAAGATGAGCGACCGGCAATACTGCACGAAATGCGGCGGCCATCTGATGACCGATCACCCGCCGTTGGGCTTGGTCGACGTCTATGCGGCCACGATATCAAGCGTGACCTTCAGCCCCGGCGTCCACGTCAATTA
The DNA here is from genome assembly GCA_035499475.1 of Xanthobacteraceae bacterium. Lineage (GTDB taxonomy): Bacteria > Pseudomonadota > Alphaproteobacteria > Rhizobiales > Xanthobacteraceae > BOG-931. The sequence continues at coordinate 1,793 of DATJYT010000142.1, forward strand.
TGCCGAAACGGTACTACCGATGAAGGACGGTCTTCCCAAGCTGAAAGACTTCCCGACCGAGTTCGGCGGTTCCGGAGTGGTCGTGCCGGAGTAGATGCGCCGCGCCACCTACTTTCCGCCCCTCCTCTTGTGGGAGCGCGTCCTTCTTGCCGGCAACGTAGTCGTCGATCCTGGCGGTGTCGGCGTAGGCATAAGTAATGCGCTCGTAATATTCGCGCGGAATGCCCTCCGGCATGGTGTCCTGCCGGTGTTGGCGCATGTTAGCAGTAGCCCGGATAGGCGTCGGCGAAATCCAAGGCCGGTGGCGAAGTTCGCCCGAAACTTGTTAAAACCGCGGGCCTCTTGAAAACCCAACAGTGATGGGTTATTGTTCCACCGCGCCTACGGCTTCCGGTTCGTGATGTTCACGAACGATCATAATCCGCCTCACGTGCATGCTTTCGGCCAGGGCGGCGAGGCGAAGATCGTCTTGGAAGGAGCAACGGGCGTAACGCTCGAATGGGTGGCCGGCATCAGCCGCGGCGACCTGCGCAAGCTGATGCAAGAGGCGCGGCGCGAGCGAGAGCACCTGATCGCGAGATGGAAAGCCATCCATGACTGATGATCTCGAGACCATGGTCGCGGAAGCGGAGCGGCACGGACAGCGCTCCTTGCGCACCGAGCCGCGCGCCCGCTCGGCACGCTACGACCGCCGCACCGGCCGCATCCACGTCGCGCTGACCAACGGCTGCACTTTCGCCTTTCCGGCGCGCCGCGCGCAGGGGCTTGAGCGCGCCAGCGACACGGAATTGGCGCAGGTAGAGATTCTCGGCCTTGGGCTGGGGCTGCATTGGGAGCGTCTCGATGTAGATCTCAGCGTTCCCGGCCTGCTCGCCGGATTGTTCGGCACCAGAGCCTATATGGACCGCCTGCGGGCGGCGCGGGCCGGCGCCGCTAAGTCCGCCGCCAAGGCGGCGGCTGCACGGCGCAACGGCGCGAAGGGCGGGCGGCCGCACAAGCGGGCGGCAGGCAAGTAGTCAGTAGCCCGGATGAGCGTCAGCGAAATCCAAGGCCGGCGGCGAGGCCCGCTCACGTATCTGATTGATCAAATCCCATTCCGCGTATTTCGCCTGTCTTAATCAGACCGTGCTATTGGCGGCTCGCCTTGAACTTCAAGCATTACGATAATGACAGACGCTCCACAGCTTCCCATTCTGGCGCGTGTCGGGACGGCTCTGCTGATCGCCGGCGTGCTTGACGTCGTCGTCATGATTTATTGCATCGCGAACGGC
>DATJYT010000143.1:0-5031 GCA_035499475.1 Xanthobacteraceae bacterium
CGCACGCGTCGTCGGTGTTCCGCTCGATCGCGACGGCATGCGCATGGATGCGCTGGCCGCGACGCTCGACGATCTCAAGCGCCGCAACGTGCAGCCGAAGTTCATCTACACCATTCCGACAGTGCAAAATCCCACCAGCACGATCCTGAGCGAAGCGCGCCGGCTGGAAATGCTGCGGCTCGCGGAGCAGCACGGCGTGCCGATCATCGAGGACGATTGCTACGCCGACCTGATCTGGGACGGCCGCCGGCCGCCCGCGATCTATGCGCTGAGCCAGCACGGCGGCGTCATCCATCTCGGCTCGTTCTCGAAGTCGATCGCTCCGGCGCTGCGCGTCGGCTACATCGTCGCCGGCTGGGACGCGCTGTCGCGCATGCTGTCGCTCAAGGCCGACGCCGGCTCGGGCGCGCTGGAGCAGATGACGCTTGGCGAATACTGCCCGGCGCATTTCGACGAGCACGTGCCGCAACTCAGGAAGGGCCTACGCGCCAAGCTCGAGACGCTGATGGACGCGCTCAACGAGCAATTCGGCACCGCAGCCGAATTCGACGACCCCAAGGGCGGCATTTTCCTCTGGGTCAAGCTGCCCGACGCGGTCGATACGATGAAGCTCTTTCAGCCCGCGCTCGCCGCCGGCATCGCCATCAATCCGGGTGTCGAATGGGCGACCGACAAGGAGCGCGGCAAGAGCCGCATGCGGCTCTGCTTCGCCAATCCGTCGCACGAGGCGATCCGCGCCGGCGTTGCCGCGTTGGCCGAAGTCTGCCGCCGCGAATTCGGCGTGCCGGACCGCATCGCCAACGTGGAGCAGCGAGCCAGGGCTTGAACCTTATGGTCATTCCCGCGAAAGCGGGAATGACGGGCAACCTAGAAGCCCTTCACCACCTGCTGCACATGCTCGACTTCCGGCGGTGATGCGAAGCAATGACCGACGAAGCCGCGCCATTGCTGAAAGTCCGGTGAGCCGCGGAAGTCCACGGTGTGGTTCTCGACCGTCTCCCACTGCACGAACAGCCGATAGCGGCTGGGCTTCTCGATCGAGCGTTGCAGCGCCATGCCGCGGCAGCCTTTGGCGCGCTTGAACACCGGCGCGGCGTTTTTCACGCCGGTTTCGAATTCCGATTCCATGCCCGGCTTGACGTCGATCTGGGCGATTTCGAGGATCATGGCTGCTCCCGGTTGTCGTTGTGAGGCTTTATTGAATTGGCTTGGGGTCTGCGTGATGCGCTAGATTACATTATCCCTCATCCATCTCATGCAAGGGCTTGCCATGATCGACGTATATTACTGGACCACGCCGAACGGCCATAAGATCACGATTTTCCTCGAAGAGGCCGGGCTGCAGTACAAAATCATCCCGGTGAACATCGGCAAGGGCGAACAGTTCAAAGGCGAGTTTCTCGCGGTGTCGCCGAACAACCGCATCCCCGCCATCGTCGATCACGACCCGCCCGACGGCGGCAAGCCGATCTCGGTGTTCGAGTCGGGCGCGATCTTGTTTTACCTCGCCAACAAGACCGGCAAATTCATCGCCAAGGATATGCGCGAGCGCATGCAAACGATCGAGTGGCTGTTCTGGCAGATGGGCAATCTCGGCCCCATGGCGGGCCAGAACAACCACTTCAACAATTACGCGGTCGAGAAATTGCAATACGCGATGGATCGCTATCGTAACGAGGTCAATCGGCTCTACGGCGTGATGAACAAGCGTCTCGCCGACCGGCCGTATCTCGCGGGCGATTATTCGATTGCCGACATGGCGAGCTATCCGTGGATCGTGCCGTGGGAGCGCCAGGGCCAGAAGCTCGCGGATTTCCCGAATCTTCAGCGCTGGTTCGAGGCCATCAAGGTGCGGCCGGCGGTGGTCAAGGCTTACGAATGGACGCCAAAGATCAATCCGGGCCAGGGCGGCGTGCGCACCGCCGAAGAACGCGCGATCCTGTTCGGGCAAACCGCGCAGTCGGTCGCCGCTGCGGCGGCGAAGCACTGAGTTTCAAAGACAAAACCGCTCGTCTCCGTCTGGCGGGGACGAGCGGCTTGTGACGCCGAAATTATTGTCGGCTAATTCTGCCGCACGATGACGTGCGTGCCGACGTTCACCCGGTTGTACAGATCGACCACGTCGTCGTTGACCAGGCGGAAGCAGCCCGATGACACCGCTTGCCCGATCGTCTCCGGCGCGTTGGTGCCGTGGATGCGATAGACGGTGTTGCCGAGATACATGGCGCGCGCGCCCAGCGGATTGCCGGGACCGCCCGCCATGAAGCGCGGCAGATACGGCTGGCGCTCGATCATTTCCGGCGGCGGATGCCAATCGGGCCACTCGGCCTTGCGCGAAATCTGCAACAGGCCTTGCCAGGTGAAGCCGTCGCGGCCGACGCCGATGCCGTAACGAAGCGCGCTGGTCTGAGTCTGGATCAGATAAAGATGGCGCTCCTGGGTATCGATAATGATGGTGCCAGGCGGCTGCAGCGAGCGATAGAACACCATCTGCTTCTTGTATTCTTCGGGCAGCGCCGCGTCCGAATTGCCGTGATCGATGCCCGGATCGACATCCGGCGCCGTCACCGGATACTGAAACACCTGCGCTGCATTCTGCGCCGACGTGTGTGCGGAAACCAAGCACAGCATGGCCGCTGCGACGAACGCCGCAGCACCGCGCAGCTTTTTCTGTAACCCCGGTCCCATCATCTTACATTCTCTTCTCTGAAGCGCCCCAGTTCAACTCGTCAAAGCTTACGCCTTGGCCGCCGCTATGTGCCGGTAGCATGATAGTGTGGCACTTTCGATGCGGCTGTCTATTGCGAAGCTCCCCCGAAATAGCCGGCGATTTTCCATCCGGCCCCATCTTTAGTGTAGCAGATCTGGTCGCCGCCGAGCGGAGCCAGTGCCTCCGCCGAAATATAGCCCGATTTACCCGACGGCAGGGCAATATGCAGAAACATCGGCGGCGCGGCGTTGTCCGGTCCCGCACTGTCGGCCAGCACGCGAACCAGATAAAGGCCGAGTTTTTCGATGACCGGCGAATTCGCCTGTGCCGCCGCATGAACCTCGACGCCGTCTTTGATCGGATAACCCCATTCCGACGGATCGGTCTGGGTCGCATTGCCGAGCGCCTCGAATGCTTTCGGATCAATCGCCGGGTCGGCGGGCGCGCAGATGACGCCCTTGTGGTCAGGCAGGTCCGCCGCGGTCGGGTCGCTGATGAAGCCGGTGAGCGCCGCCCAGCCGGATCCGTCCTTGGCATCGAGGCCGACCGCTTTGGCGAGGTTGTCGATGCCGGATTTGCTTTTGTCGGCGAGGTCCTTGTCCTGCACCCAAAAGAAGCCCTGGGCGACCACCAGCTTGGCTAGGGCGGCGCGGTCCTTCTTGCCGACGATATCGGCCAACTGGTTGCGGAAGGTCTGGAAGCTCGCATCGCTATACGGACTTGGCGGTTTTGCGGCGACCGGCTTGTAAGGCTTGACCGGCGCCGGCGGTGGCGGCCGGAATCCGTTGGGCGGCTGCGGCAGCGGCTGGGCCTGCGCGATGGCGCGTTCGGGAACGAGCGCAACGGCCGTCAAGGCGCAGAGGGTCAAAACTGTGGCGATAAGCGGCTTGCGCATCGCGAAGGCTCCAGGTCTGGCACAGTGAACCGACCCCACGGCGCACGAATATTGGCGAAATGCGACCGAGGTGCGGCGGTCCGTCGCACGCGGCCGGTAATTTTGTCAACTCACTGTCCGCCCGCAGCTTCAATAGGACTTCGGCAGCCCCAGAACTCTCTCGGCGATGAAGCAGAGAATAAGGTGCGGCGTGACCGGGGCGATCCGCGGGATCATGCTTTCCCGGAAATACCGCTCGACGTGATACTCCTTGGCGTAACCGTACCCGCCGTGGGTCATGATCGCGGTCTGGCACGCTTTGAAACAGGCTTCCGCCGCAAGATACTTTGCGGCGTTGGCGACGGGCCCGCAGGGCAGGCCTCGGTCGTATTGCCACGCCGCCTTGAACGTCATCAACTCCGCGGCTTCGAGTTCCATCCAGCATTCGGCAAGCGGGTGCTGGATCCCCTGGTTTCGTCCGATCAGCCGACCGAACACAGTGCGCTCCTTGGCATACGAGCTGGCGCGACCGAGCGCGGCGCGGCCGAGGCCAACCGCTTCCGCGGCGACGAGAACACGCTCCGGATTGAAGCCGTCAATAATGTATTCGAAGCCGCGGCCTTCTTCGCCGATCCGATCCTCGACCGGCACCTCTAATCCGTCGATGAAAACCTGGTTCGAATCGACCGCCTTGCGCCCCATCTTCTCGATCTCGCGCACTTCGACGAAGCGCCGGTCAAGTGCGGTGAAAAACAGCGTCAGCCCGTCGGTCGGCTTGCGCACGTTCTCGATCGGCGTCGAGCGCGTGAGGATGAGCATCTTGTCGGCGACTTGTGCGGTCGTAATCCAGATTTTCGCGCCGCTGACGACGTAACGGTCGCCGCGCCGCTCGGCGCGCGTTTGCAGCTTCGCGGTCTCGAGGCCTGCATTCGGTTCCGTCACCGCGAAGCAAGCCTTTTCCCGGCCGGCGACGATCGGCGGCAGCATGCGGCGCTTCTGTTCCTCGGTTCCGTGCACGACAATGGGATTGAGGCCAAAAATATTCATATGCACCGCGGATGCGCCGGAGAATCCGGCGCCCGAGGCGGCAATGGTCTGCATCATGACGGCGGCGTCGGCGATGCCGAGGCCCGATCCGCCATACATTTCGGGAATGCACACGCCGAGCCAGCCGTCGGCCGCAAGCGCGTGGTGGAATTCGTGCGGAAATTCTCCGTCGCGGTCGCGCTTGAGCCAATATTCGTCGCCAAAGCGCGCGCAGATTTTTTCGATCGCGGCGCGCAAGGATTGCTGTAGCTCAGAGGGCGCGAAGTCGATTGGCGTAGCTCCGCAACGATCCGAGCGATACTAGTCGGCAAAACCCGGCATGGCTACGAGCCTACTCCGCGGCCTCGACGTCAATGTCGTCGATGAAGCCGCCGGCCTGGCGCCGCCACAGCGCGGCATA
>DATJYT010000144.1:0-9272 GCA_035499475.1 Xanthobacteraceae bacterium
GACGCGAAGCGCGCGTTCAAATCCTCGCTCGATTTGAACGATCCGCCGGCAATGTTGCCGCCCGACGGCGCGTGGATGGCGCCGGGAATGTGCCCGGTGCCGGCTTTGCCGGGCTCGCCCAGATAGGACGCCTGCGGCCGCGCGTCGAGCAATCGCGACTGCCGAGCGAGATCGGCGGCCTGCCCGGCATCGATCGTCGGCATATGTCCCGGCGACAGCACGGCGTTGCCGGCCTGCGCCGCCTGCGTCGCGACGTGATTGGACGATGGCCGGCCGGTTGCGGTCCAGGCGCTGTATCCGCCGTCGAGCACATAGACATTGGTAAGCCCGGCCCAGCGCAGCGTCCACCAGGCCCGCGCGGCCTGCGCGCCGCCGGCATTGTCGTAGACGACGACGGTCGTGCCGTTGCCGATGCCCCAGGTGCGCGCGTTGCCTTGCAGCGCAGCGATGTCGGGCAACGGCCGCCGGCCGCCCGTCGGCGTCGGCTTGCCGGAAAAATCCGTCGCCAGATGAACCGACAGCGCGCCCGGAATCTTGGGCCGGTCGTCCGCCGCCGCGCCCGTTTCGTCGATGACGTCGAGCAGCACCACGGGCTCTTGCGCATCGATGAGCCGCGCCAGCGCGTCGGCCGTGATCAGCGTCTTTGCGCGAATGTCACTCACGGCGGGCTCGATCTCACGCAACCATGGTCGCGCGATAGAGAATGCGACGGCCACTGCCGTAATCCTTGATGCCCTTGTGCTGAACGACGCGATTGTCCCAGATCGCGAGCGCGCCGCGGCTCCAGGTGTAGCGGGCGGTCGCCTCCGGCGACTTGATCATGTCGAACAGGATGCCGAGGATGTTCTGGCTCATCACCCGGCTGACGCCCTTGATGTAGTTGGTGTAGGACTCGTTCACCGCGATCCATTTGCGGCCGCTCGCCGGGTGCACGCGCACTAGCGGCATCTCAAAGGGAGGCATGCGTTGTCGCGCGGCGATCGCCTCTTGCGCATCGAGATAGCGATCCGTGATGTGGCCGGTCGCGTCGGCCGACTGAATCACGGTCAGCGATTCGAGATAGGCCGCGAACAGCGGGTCGAGGTGCTCATAGACCCAGGCGGTGTTGCTGAAGATCGTATCGCCGCCGGAGTCGGGCAAGACATGCGCAAAGAGCGCCGTGAAGGCCGGCGCGTCGGGACGAAAGCCGCCGTCGGCGTGCCAGATATGATTGCGCAGGTTCTTGTCCTTGAGCGAATCGATCATGGTCGCGTCGGGATTCTCCGGCGCGCGCGGCGTGTGCGGTCCCGCATAATTGAAGAATTCGCCGAGGAAACCGGCGAACTTGGTGAAGTTCTCGGCGGTCACCGTGCCGGGCTCGAAGATCACCAGGCCGCGATTGTGCAGGAGATCGCGCAGCGCGGCGCGGAACGCGTCACTGGGCGGCTGCCCGTCAAACGTGAAACCGGAAATGACCGAGCCAAGCGCCGGCTGAAGTTGGGAGACGCGCACGTCCCCCGGCATGGCGGATTGCGAAACGAGCCTCACTGTATTGGCTGACGTGGACGTGGGCGACATGGGCGATGGCCTTCCCGATTGTCATGTTCAGGGTTGAAACGCAATGTTGGAAGATTTTACTACGGCGCGCAAGCGCGCGCATCTGTCAATTGACGTTGGTTATTATTTGCCGCTAGGTCTTTAGCGCGAAATTCGCCCGGAGCGCGAAAAAGGGTCATAGGATGAAAATGGTTGTGGCACCGTATTGGCGCAGCATCGTTTTTCTCTTGATGCTGCCGGCAGCCTCGAGCGCCTATGCCCAGGCCGGCGATTATCCGGACAAGCCGGTGAACGTCATCACCGACGCGGCGGCCGGCTCGTCGCCCGACGTGGTGGCGCGCTTTGTCGCGGACGGCCTCGGCAAGGTCTGGGGCAAGCAGGTCGTCGTCATCGATCACCCGGGCGCCAACGGCAGTCTCGCCGTCCATCTTGCTGCCGACGCCGCCCCGGACGGTTACACGCTGTTCCATCCTGCGCTGTCGACCTTCGTGGCGCTGCCGAACATCGCGCCGAACATTCCGATCAAGCTGCCGCGCGATTTCCTGCCGATCGGATTGAGCGCCGATCAGCCGATGTTCATCGCGGTGTCGCCGACGCTTGGCATCAGCACGCTGCCGGAATTGATCGCGCTGGCCAAGAAGGAGCCGGGCAAGCTCACCATCGCCGTGACCGGCGTCGGTCGGCTCACGCATCTGACCGGAATGCTGTTGCAGGACCGCGCCGGCATCAAGCTCACGCCGGTTCCCTATACGCGCGGTCCGGCATCGGCGGTCGGCGATATCGCGGCCGGGCGCGTGTCGATGATCGTCGAGGGTTATTCGGGCATCGCCGGCGCGGTGAAGGCGGGACAGTTGAAGCTGATTGCGACCGCGGCGCGCGAGCGGCTGCCGGAATTCTCCGACCTGCCGACGGTCGCGGAAACCGTTCCGGGATTCGTCGCCGCCGGCTGGCAGGCGCTGCTGGCGCCGCTCGGCACGCCGGCGCCGATCGTCGCCAAGATCAGCGCCGACATGATGAAAGTGGTGAGCGACCCGGCGTTCAAGAAAGAGCTCGGCGCCACCGGCAATTATCCGCACCCCATGACACCCCAAGAGCTCCTCGCCTTCGTCGCCAAGGAGCAGCAGACCTGGCAGCCGTTGGTGGAGAAAATCGCAGAGAAGCAATAGGCGCGGCGCCAGGGCCGCTTATTGCCGTGTCATCATCCGGGAACGGCTCTCGCGGAGCATGACACGCGCTCCGACATAGGGCCGGAAGCTGCCCGTAACCCGCCGGAAATGGGCGGCCGCAGCGCCGCTTCCCGCTATCGGCGGCGGACGCAATCTTCTCTATAATGGCTCCAGAAACCCATTGGCGAATGGGACCAAAGTCGGATCCTGGCGAGGAAACGGCTATGCCGGTCACGTATGAGACTTGGCTTGTGCTGCTCTCGATCGTTATGGCGATCCAGGGCGCTTTTGTGGGCTTGAGCCTTGCCGTGCAAATCGGCGCGGCAACTGGCATGCGGCGGCGCGTGCTGCTGGCGGGCGCGGCGTTCTCGCTCGCGGTCGCGATCTGGACCATGCATTTCGTCGGCATGCTGGCGGCGGTGCTGCCGTCTCAGGTCGACTATCTGGTATTCCCGACATTGCTGTCGTTCCTGGTTTGCGTCATCGTCGTCGGCGCCGCGGTTTATGCGGCGAGTTCCGGCCCGCTCACCTTGCTGCGCCTGACGCTGTCGTCGTGCCTGATGGGCGGCGGCATCTTCTCGATGCATTACATCGGCATGAGCGCGCTCAGCGCCACCGCCTACATGGTCCATGACCGCGTCTATGTCGCCGCCAGCATGGCGATCGCGATCGCGGCATCGGGCCTCGCGCTGTGGCTGGCGGTGGGGCAGGGCAGGCGGCCGCCGCTAATCCTTTCGGCCATCGCCTTCGGCGTCGCCGTTTCGGGAATGCACTACACGGCCATGGCCGGCGTGACGCTGATGCCTTACGCGCCGGCGCCCGCGGGAGCGCCGGCGCTGTCGACCGATCTGCTCGCGATCGTCGTCGCGGTCGTCGCGTTCTGTCTGTCCGGGATATTCCTGCTGTTTCTTGTGCCCGATCCGGCCGCAAGCGCCGCACAGGCGCGCCTCGCTGATGCCGAATCGGAACCTGTCGCAGCGGACGGTCGCGCTGCTGTGCCGGTCCTGGCCGTTGCGGCGGCAACAGATCGTGACGGCACGCTCGAATTCGGCCGCGGCGGCTATGGGCCGCTTGGCGGTGCCGGAGCGCCGCCGCGCCGCTTTGCACGGCACCTTCCGGTCGAACGCGACGGCGGCACGCACTTCGTGGCGGTCGACGAGGTCGTCGCGATCCATGCCAATGCACACTACACTTATATCTTCGACGGCAACGACAAGCTGTTCTGCCCACTCGCCATCGGCGACGTGGAATCGCGGCTCGACGGCAACCGGTTCGTGCGTATTCATCGCAGCCATATCGTCAATATCGACCGCGTCGTCGGTTATAGACGATCCGGCGACAACGAGATGGTCGAAATGGCGGCAAAGCAGAGATACGCGGTGCCGGTCAGCCGCAGCCGCATTGGCTCGCTGAAATCGCGGGTTGCCGCGCTTGCCGGCACCGGTCCCGCGCCCGCAATGCGCCGCCGTCATCATTTTGCATCGCGATAAACGCGGTTCGATAATCCGACTCGGTACAGGACTTCACCCGATTGCGTCAGTCGTCCTGACGCAATTCGTGCAAATGCGCCGCTGTTCGTGCAGGCCATCGGGTAACCGTGCATCCGGGATCACGCCGGTGCACCAAGTGTTGCTGCTGCACCGCACAAGGCACCAAGGTTTCGCACGATTTGTATCGGCGCGTGTTCAGTTCGCCATGGTGACGACCGAAGTGGCGACGTCGCGCGCAAGGGAGGATGCCCGTGATACCTGGGTCTTTTAGCTACCACCGTCCGTCTTCCGTCAAGGAAGCGGTCGGTCTGCTGGCCAGTCTCGGCGACGATGGCCGCGCGCTTGCCGGCGGCCACAGCCTCATTCCAATGATGAAGCTTCGCCTCGCGACGCCGGCCAATCTGGTCGATCTCGCCGGCATAACCGAGCTCAAAGGTATTCGCGCCGACGGCAGCGACGTCGTCATCGGCGCCATGACGACGCAGTACGAGGTGATCGGCTCCGATCTTCTCGCCGCGAAAGTCCCGATCTTGCGCGAGACCTCGCTGCTGATCGCCGATCCGCAAGTGCGCTATGTCGGCACGCTCGGCGGCAATGTCGCCAACGGTGATCCCGGCAACGATATGCCCGCCGTCATGATGTGCCTCGGCGCGACCTATCACGTCATGGGCAAGGCGGGCGACCGCCGCGTCGCGGCACGCGACTTTTACCAGGGCGCCTATTTCACCTCGCTTGAATCCGGCGACGTGCTGACCGCGGTGCGCATTCCGGTGCCGGCGGCCGGTCACGGCTTCGCCTACGAGAAGCTCAAGCGCAAGATCGGCGATTACGCGACGGCGGCCGCCGCCGTGGTGCTGACCATGAGCGGCGGCAAGGTCGCAAGCTGCTCGATCGGTCTCACCAACGTCGCCGAGACGCCGCTGTGGGCAGAGGAGGCGGCGAAAATTCTCACCGGCTCGGCGCTCGACGCAGCAACCGTCAAGCGAGCCGTCGCCGCCGCGGAAGCCATCACCGCGCCAGCCTCCGATGCGCGAGGCCCGGCGCAATACCGCACCAAGATGGCAGGCGTCATGCTGACGCGCGCACTGGCGCGCGCCAAAGCACGCGCCCGCGCCTGAGGCAAAGGAGCAAGCCCATGGCCAAATCCCAAGTCTCGATGAAGGTCAACGGCAAGGCCGTCGAAGAGCTGGTTGAGCCGCGCACATTGCTCATCCACTTTCTGCGCGAGAAGCTTCATCTCACCGGTCCGCATATCGGTTGCGAGACCAGCCATTGCGGCGCCTGCACGGTCGATCTCGACGGCAAGTCGGTAAAGTCCTGCACCGTGTTTGCGGTTCAGGCGAACGGCGCCGACATCCGCACCATCGAGGGCATGGCCAATCCCGACGGCACGCTGCATGCGCTGCAGGAAGGCTTCCGCGAGATGCATGGGCTGCAATGCGGCTTCTGCACGCCCGGAATGATCACGCGCGCCTACCGACTCCTGCAGGAGAACAACAATCCGACCGAGGAGGAAATCCGCTTCGGCATTGCCGGCAATCTCTGCCGCTGCACCGGCTATCAGAACATCGTCAAAGCCATTCAATTCGCCGCCGCGAAGCTCAACGGCGTGCCGTTCCAGGAGGCCGCAGAATGAACGACATGACCCCCACCTCCGCCGAACGCGCCGTCAAGCTCGAAGGCATGGGCTGCAAGCGCAAGCGCGTCGAGGACATCCGCTTTACCCAGGGCAAGGGTAACTACGTCGACGATTTGAACTTGCCCGGCATGCTCTATGGCGACATCGTGCGGTCGCCGCACGCTCACGCTCGCATCAAAAAAATCGACACGGCGAAAGCTGCCGCGGTGCCGGGCGTGGTCGCGGTACTGACCGCCGAGACGCTCAAGACCGTCAATCTGGCCTGGATGCCGACGCTTGCCGGCGACGTGCAGATGGTGCTGGCCGACGGCAAGGTGCTTTTTCAGAATCAGGAAGTCGCGTTCGTCATCGCGGAAAACCGCGAGGCTGCAGCCGACGGCGTCGAACTGGTCGAGGTCGAGTACGAGCAGCTTCCTGTCAACGTCGATCCGCTCAAGGCGATGGCCAAGGACGCGCCGATGATCCGCGAGGACATCAAGGACAAGACCGAAGGCGCCCATGGCAAGCGCAAGCACTACAACCACATCTTCTCGTGGCAGGCCGGCGACAAAGCGGCGACCGATGCCGCCTTCGCCAAAGCCGATGTGACGATCAGGGAATTCATCGTCTATCCGCGCGTGCATCCGTGCCCGCTCGAGACCTGCCAATGCGTCGCCTCCTTCGACAAGATCAAGGGCGAACTGACGCTGTGGGGCACCTTCCAGGCGCCGCACGTCATCCGCACCGTCGGCTCGCTGATCTCAAAAATCCCCGAGCATAAGATTCACGTCATCGCGCCCGACATTGGCGGCGGCTTCGGCAACAAGGTCGGCGCCTATTCGGGCTATATCTGCTCGATCGTCGCGTCGATCGTCACCGGGCGTCCGGTGAAGTGGACCGAGGACCGCATCGAAAACCTCTCCACCACGGCGTTCGCGCGCGACTTCCACATGGACATGGAGATAGCAGCGACCAAGGATGGGCGGGTCACCGCGATGCGCTGCTACACCATCGCCGACCATGGCGCGTTCGACGCCTGCGCCAACGCCACCAAGTGGCCGGCAGGCTTGTTCTCGATCATCAGCGGCTCCTACGACTTCCCGGCCGCCTATTGCCTGGTCGACGGCGTCTATACCAACAAGGCGCCGGGCGGCGTCGCCTATCGCTGCTCGTTCCGGGTGACGGAAGCGGCCTACTGCATCGAGCGCGCCATGGACATCATGGCGCAGAAGCTCGGCATGGACCCGGCCGAATTCCGCACCAAGAACCTGATCCGCCGCGAGCAGTTCCCCTACACGTCGGCGTTCGGCTGGCAGTACGACAGCGGCGACTATCACACCGCCATGGCCAAGGCGATGGAGGCGGTCGACTACAAGAAGCTGCGCGAGGAGCAGAAAGCCAAGCGCGAAGCGTTCAAGCGCGGCGAGACGCGCGAGATCATGGGCATCGGCGTCGCCTTCTTCACCGAGATCGTCGGCGCCGGCCCCTCGCGCGCCTGCGACATTCTTGGCATCGCCATGTTCGACTCGGCGGAGATCCGTATCCATCCGACCGGCAGCGGCATTTGCCGGCTTGGCACCAAGTCGCAGGGCCAGGGGCACGAGACGACCTACGCGCAGATCATCGCCACCGAACTCGGCATTGCGGCTGACAACATCACGGTCGAGGAAGGCAACACCGACACGGCTCCGTATGGTCTTGGCACCTACGGCTCACGTTCGACGCCGGTGTCGGGCGCCGCGACCGCCATGGCCTGCCGCAAGATCAAGGCCAAGGCGCAGATGATCGCCGCCTATATGCTCGAAGTGCACGACGATGATCTCGAATGGGACGTGGACCGCTTCCGCGTGAAAGGCAATCCCGAGCGCTTCAAGACCATGACCGAGCTTGCCTGGGCGGCCTATCACGAAGTGCCGCCCGGCATGGAGCCGGGGCTCGAAGCCATCAATTATTACGATCCGCCGAACTTCACCTTCCCGTTCGGCGCCTACATCTGCGTTGTCGACATCGACGTCGATACCGGCGTGACCAAGGTGCGGCGCTTCTACGCGCTCGACGATTGCGGCACCCGCATCAATCCGATGATCATCGAGGGCCAGATTCACGGTGGCTTGACGGAAGCCTTCGGCATCGCAATGGGCCAGGAGATTCACTACGACGACGACGGCAACGTCACCACCGCGTCGTTCATGGACTATTTCCTGCCGACGGCGGTCGAGACGCCGCACTGGGAGACCGACTGGACCACGACGCCGTCGCCGCATCATCCGATCGGCGCCAAGGGCGTCGGCGAAAGCCCCAATGTCGGCGGCGTGCCGTGCTTCTCCAACGCGGTGAACGACGCCTTCGCGTTCCTCGGCTCGACCCACATCCAGATGCCGCACGACCATTGGCGGCTGTGGACGGCGGCCGAGAAGCTCGGGTTGCATGGGTAAAACAGATGTCGGATGCCGGACGACGGATGTCAGAGAGGAGCACCATATATGACATCCGACCTCTGACATCCGTCGTCCGGCATCCGATCTCATGACCCTCAAGCGCGAAGAAATTTCAGACAAGCTCGCCGCTGCCGGCTACGTCGCCGACCGCGACATCGCGACTGCGCTGTGGCTGATGGAATTCCTCAAGCGCCCGTTGTTGCTGGAAGGCGAAGCCGGCGTCGGCAAGACCGAGGTGGCGAAGGCGCTCGCCGCCGTGCACGGCGCCGAACTGATCCGCCTGCAATGCTACGAAGGCCTCGACCAGAACGCGGCGCTTTACGAGTGGAACTATCAGCGCCAGCTCCTCGCCATCAAGGCCCGCGAAGGCGTCGGCGAAGACGCCGAGGCGATCGAGGAGCACATTTTCTCGGAAAAATACCTGCTCGAGCGGCCGCTGCTGGCGGCGATCCGCCGCGCCGCGCCGCCGGTGCTGCTGATCGACGAGGTGGACCGCGCCGACGAGGAGTTCGAGGCGTTCCTGCTCGAGCTTCTCTCCGATTTCCAAGTCAGCATTCCCGAGCTCGGCACCATCAGGGCGTCGTCGATCCCGCGCGTGGTGCTGACCTCGAACGGCACCCGCGAACTCTCCGACGCGCTGCGCCGGCGCTGCCTCTATCACTATGTCGATTTTCCCGACATCGATCGCGAGGCGAAGATCATTCTGGTGCGCACGCCCGAGATCGACGCCACGCTTGCCCTGCAGATCGCCCGCATGGTGGGGGAAATCCGCAAGGAGGATTTGCGCAAGGTGCCGGGCGTCGCCGAGACGCTCGACTGGGCGGCGACGCTCTGCGGCCTCGAAATCCACGACCTGCGGCAGGAGCCGGAAGCCGTGTACGAGACCATGCTCTGCCTCATCAAGACCCACGAAGACCGCGCGCGGCTGACGCGCGAAGTGAGCGAGCGCCTGCTTGGCAAGGTGGCGTGATGCCGGAGCCACGACCATCCGCTCATTCCCGCGAAAGTGGGAATCCAGCGCTGG
>DATJYT010000145.1:0-6927 GCA_035499475.1 Xanthobacteraceae bacterium
CGGCACGCTTCCCGAATATGCGCCGGGCTTCAAGCTGTTCGGCAATAATTTCGCCGTGCCGGCCCTGTTCCTGCACAGCTTCCCCTCGTGGTTCGTCGGCGTCGCTTTTGCCGCGATCGGCATCGGAGCGCTGGTGCCGGCGGCGATCATGTCGATCGCGGCCGCCAACCTCTACACCCGCAACATCCATCGCGAGTTCATCAACAAGAACCCGACCGACAAGGAAGAAGCGCAAATGGCGAAATGGGTGTCGTTGATCGTCAAGCTCGGCGCCCTCATTTTCATCGTTTTCGTGCCGACCCAATACGCGATCCAGCTTCAGCTTCTTGGCGGCATCTGGATCATCCAGACGCTCCCATCGGTGATGCTCGGCGCCTACACGCGTTGGTTCAACGATTGGGCGCTACTGATCGGCTGGGCCGCCGGTACGGCTGCGGGCACCGCGATGGCGATCTCGGTGAATTACGCGGCGGCCTACCCGCTGTCGGTCGGCGGCTTCCTGGCGCCGGGCTACAGCGCCTTTTATACGGTCATTCTCAACCTGGTCATCGCCATCGTGCTGACGCCGCTGTTCAACGCCATGGGCGGCACGCGCGTCGACGAGACGGTAGCGAGCGATTACCGGGCCTGATCGTCATCCCGGGGCGCGGACGAAGTCTCTCGCGGAGTTCGGCCCCGGAATGCCGGACGATCACTGTCCCTTGCGTTCCACGTCCTTGATCTCGATGGCCTCCTTCACCATCGCCAGCACTTTGGGCGACGGCGCGGAAATCTTGCCGACGATCTGCTGCAACTCTTCGCCGCCCATCGGATTGAGGTCCATGTTCGATTGCTTCGTGGCTTCGAGAAATTGCGGGTCGCGCATCGTTTCGTCGAACGCCTGCCGCAGCGCCTTCACGCGTTCAACGGGTACATTTGGAGTCGTCAGAATCGGCCGGCCAACCGACACATCGCCGGAGAGTACTTCAAGCGCCGCTCGTTGCTCGTCGTTGCCGGCAAGCTCGGTCCACAGCGGCACATCGGGCAGATCGGTCTCGCGTTTCGGACCGACCTGAAACAATATGCTGACGGAATGATCGCGCAGCCAATCGGGATGCGTCGATTTCAGTGACGCCCAGGAATCGCTGCCGCGGCCGTCGACTTCGTGCCGCTCGACCGCAATATTGATGTCGCCGCCGCCCGGATAGCCGCTGATGATCTTGAACTTGGTGCCAAGCAGATTGTTCGATACCTGCGGATAAAGCACCGACGGCGAGCTGGCGCCGGTCGCGCCGATGGCGAGGGGTTTCTGTTTGGCTTGCGCGAACGTCGTCACGCCGCTTGCTGACGATACGAATAAAATATTGTTGACCACCACGAGATTGCCGATCCAGTTGAATTTCGTCGAATCGAAAACGACCCCCGGCCGGTCAAGCGCCTGATCGGTCGGCGTCGCTTGGCCGAGTGTCGCGATCACGGTGCCGTCCTGCGGCGCGATCTTGTAGAGCCAGTTGGCGGCGCTACGGCTGCCGGCGCCCGGCATGTTCTGCGGCACGATGGTCGGATTGCCGGGAATATGTGCGCCAATAAAGCGGCCGAGCATGCGGGCGTAAAGATCGTAGCCGCCGCCGGTGCCGTAGCCGATGATGAGCGTGATGCGCTTGCCGCGGTAGAAGTCGGCGACATCGTCGGCACGCGCCGGCGCGGCGAGGTTCGCCAGTGCGATTGCGGCAAGAATTGAAGAGAAAAAACGAAGTCTCATCGTTGGTCCTTGGTTCGTTTCCCAGACGTGACGCCGCATTCAGAAAACAAAGTTTCTCTCACGGCGACGGCCTGAAGCCGGCCTTGTAGTAGCCGGCGAGGTCGCTGCCTAGCCACTCGGTCGGAATGACTTTGTTTGATCCTTCGGCGAGCGCCTTGCGGTAGAGAATTCCACCGGCGGCGGCGAATTGGATCGCGAGGCCGGAATTGTTCTTATAGTAGATGATTCGGTCCGAGGCGCTTCCCCGCGGTGGTTGTTTGAGGCTCACCTTGCCATTGAACAATTCGCCAAGTTCGTGGACGTGGTCGCGGCTTATGACGCCCTCCCTGATCGGATCGAGCAGTTCGGTCTGATCGTTGTCGATAACGCTTTCCCAATCGTTGACGATGATATCGCTCGCCCGTTCGTAAGTGCGCCGGTCGACCTCCGAGCGCTTGTTGGTCACGTCCGAATTGGCGATGGAAACGATGAACTGGCCGTTTTCCAGCCAATCGCCTTCGAAAACGGGCTTCATCGCCGACGTGGCGCAGCACACGATGTCGGCGTCGGTGACGACGGCGCGAGGATCCGCGACGGCTGTCACTGTAAGCCCATCGCGCGACGTCTCCTTCGCAAACGCCGCGCGGTGTTCGGCGTCCGGGCTGTAAACGTTGACGCGGCGGATGGGTCTGACTTGCACGATGGCTTCAAGTGCGTTGCGTGCTTGCTTGCCGGTGCCGAACAAGCCAAGCGTACATGCATCGTCGCGCGCGATGGCATCGACGGCGGCGGCCGTCGTGGCGCCGACACGCATGCCCGACAGATGGAACTCATGAAGCAATGCAAGCGGTTCCGCGGTCTCGATGCTGTAGAGAATGACGATACCCCAATTGAAGGCTTGCGGGCTCTCGTAGAGCCGTCGGTCGTTGGTGGTGCTCGCCGGCCGCAAAATCTGTGAGCCTGCGCGCACGCAGGCCATACCGGATGATGGCACTGCGCCGACATGGACATTGGCCATATATCGGCGCTCCGGGTCGGGATGGCGGGCCAGATAGCGCATCCGCGGCCGATTGACCGCCACGCCGTCGGCGAAATCGCGAAACGCAACCTTCATCGCCTCGATGCATTCGCGCATCGGTAGCAACCGCCTCACATCTTCATCCGTGATAATGATCGTCATCGGCTCCATTCCGGGCGGTGAGCTATGCGGCGAATAGGGGCTTCAGAAGACAACAAGGTAGCCTCGCTGCAGCGATCGTGGCAAATTACCGATGCTCGAACGCGGGTTCGGCGCCGACAAACATCCGGAAAACGAATGCCGGGGAGGACGACATGGCCTGGGCTAAAGTTACCGATATCGCCTACGGACGCCTGCGGGCGCCGGATCTCGACGTCATGGAAGAATTCCTGACGCGGTTTGGGATGCACCGGACCGAACGCACCAGCAATGCGCTCTATATGCGCGGCACAGATCCCGCCCACCATATCCACATCACCGAAAAGGGCGATCCGAAATTCGTCGGCGCCGCATATTACGTCGACAGCGAAGACGACCTGAAGCGGCTCGCCAAGGCGCCCGGCGCAACGGGGATCGAAAACATCGACGAGCCGGGTGGTGGCAAGCGGGTGCGGCTGACCGAACCCAACGGCTATCAGATCGAAGTGGTGTGCGGTATCGCGCCGGTCGCGCCGATCCCGGTCAAGCGGCAGAAACTCAATTCGGGCGAGGCACCGACCGCGCGTGCCGGCGAACTGATGCGGCTGCCGCGAGGGCCCGCGCACGTCAAGCGTATCGGCCATGCCGTGCTGATGTCGTCGCGTTTCCGCGAAACGGTCGGCTGGTTCCGCGAGACGCTCGGCATGATCTGCTCCGATGACGTCTATGTCGAACAGAAGGATAATTTGATTGGATCGTTCAACCGCTGCGATCGCGGCGACACTTACGTCGATCATCACGTGTTCTTCTGTCTTAATCACGAAAAAACCGGGCTGAACCATCTCTCGTTCGAAGTGCCGGACATCGACGACGTGTGCATGGGACACGAATTTCTGAAGGAGACCGGCAAGTATGAGCACATGTGGGGCATTGGCCGACACGTGCTCGGCAGTCAGGTCTACGACTACTGGGCCGACCCCTGGGGCCGCGTGCATGAGCATTGGGCCGATAGCGATCGTCTCAACGTCGCCAACGGCTCGAACCTCATCGCGGCGGAGGAAGCGTTGCGCTCACAATGGGGCGAGCGGCCGCCTGAGAAATTCATCAATCATGCGAGCCCCTGATTGAGGCGATAATTCCACTCTGCACAGCGACACCGGAACAGAAACATCGCGCCGTGCCTGCTGGCCGTCAGCGTCGCGATCGGACGCTGGTGCGCTCTGTCCGTCGGCGCGCCGACACTAGCGCTGACGCCGCTGCAACCGGGTGATAAGATGATATAGACCATTCGTCAGCCGTCATGCCTCGCATGATGGGGCAGGAGAAATGAAATTATGCCGAAGCAAAAGATTACCGGCTCGTTCGTCGCTCTGATCACGCCGTTCAACAAGGACGGCTCGGTCGATTACGCGGCGTTCCGCAGCCTGCTCGCGTTCCAGGAACGCCACGGCACGGCGGCGGTGCTGATCATGGGCTCGACCGGCGAGACTTCGATGCTCTCGCCCGAGGAGAAAAAGAAGATCATCGTCGAGACCGCGAAGATGAAGAACCGCATGCCGATCTTTTTCGGCTGCACCGGCAATAACACCGAGACGACGATCGCCAATGTGCGCTTCGCCAAGGACAACGGCGCCGACGGCGCGATCCTTGCCGCGCCGGCCTATATCTGCGCGCCGGAAGCCGACATCGAGCACTTTTTTCTCGATGTTGCCGACGCCACCGATCTGCCGCTCGGCATTTACAACAATCCGCCGCGGGTGAAGAGCGATCTCAACTGGGATCACCTGCTGCGTATCTTCAAGCATCCGCACTATGTCATTCACAAGGAATCGACCGGCCGCGTCGGCCAGGTCGCACAAGTGCTGGCTGGCAAGCCCGACGTTTCGGTGATGTGCTGCGACAGCCCTAATCTCGGCCTCGTCGTGCCGACCATGTCACTCGGCGGTCACGGCACCGCGAACATGACCGGCAATGTGGCCCCGGCCGAACTCGCCACTATATCGACACCCTGGGCGAGCTATAAGGAAGCCGAGAGCTTCAAGAACGCCTATCTGCGATTGCTGCCGCTCCTGCACTTCACCTATTCGGCGATCAATCCGGTCGCCGTGAAGTCGCTGATGAAGGCGCTCGGCATGCCGGCGGGCGATCTGCGCAAGCCGCTGACCGCGCTCGAAGGCGAAGCGCTGGCGAAAGGTCTTCGTATCATCGCCGATCTCGGCCTCGACAAGGCCTACGGTTACAAGCTCAAGCCGCTCGCCGCTGTGGCGGCCTGACGTGCATGGACCTTGGTATTCGCGGCAAGAAGGCGCTGGTCGGCGGCGCCAGCCGCGGGCTCGGCAAGGCCTGCGCCTTCGCGCTGGCTAAAGAAGGCGCTAGCGTCGCTATCGTGGCGCGCACGCCTGACGAGCTTGAACGCACGGCCGCCGAAATTGCTCGGGCCACCGGTGCGACGGTCACGCCCGTCGTCGCGGATTTGACCACGAGCGGCGGCCGCACTGCCGCGACGGCAGCTTGTCCGCAGCCTGACATCCTTATCAACAATTCGCAGGGGCCGTTGCCCGGTCATTTCCGCGAATGGTCGCGGCAGGACTGGCTCGCGGCGCTCGACGACATGATGCTAGGGCCGATCGAGATGATGCGGCTGACTGTTGACGGCATGGTGGCGCGCGGCTTCGGCCGCATCGTTAATATCGTCTCGCGCAGCGTAAAGGTCCCCCAACTCGAGCTTGGCCTGTCAAACGGTGCACGCTCGGGCCTGGTCGGATTTGCAGCGGGGCTGGCGAGGCAAACCGCCGCGCACAACGTTACCATCAACAACCTGCTCCCCGGAATTTTCGACAGCGACGCGCAACATCGGCACATTCGAGGCATGCTTGCGGAGACCGGCAAGACTTTCGAGCAGATATACCGCGAACGGGCCGAGGCGAGCACCGCCAAGCGTTACGGCGATCCGGCGGAATTCGGCGCCTATTGCGCATTTCTTTGCTCCGCCCATGCGGGTTACATTACAGGGCAAAGCTTGCTGATCGATGGCGGCAGTTATCCGGGAGCTTTTTAGACAGAAGGGGCGTAATCGTGAAACGTAGATTGTTTTTCGCCGCAATGCTCGCTCTCGTCGGCTTCGCGCCGTTCCCAGCATTGGCGCAGGACTATCCGACACGCACCGTGTCGGTCATCGTACCGTTCCCGCCGGGCGGCTCGGTCGATGGCGTCGCGCGCATCCTCGTCGATGAGCTCAACAAGACTGTCGCGCCGCGATTCATCGTCGAGAACCGCGCCGGCGGCGCATCGGGCAATGTCGGCGCGAACGTCGTCGCCAAGGCGGACCCTGACGGCTACACGCTCCTGCTCACGGCCTCGGTCCACGTCGTCAATCCGTTTCTCTACAAGAACACGCCCTATGACGTGGTGAAGGATTTCACGCCGGTGACGCTCATCGCCGAGGGGCCGCTGGTTGTCAGCACCGCGCCGAATGTTCCGGCCAACAATCTCAAGGATTTTTTCGACCTCGTTCGCAAAGACCCGCAGAAATATACCTTCGCTACCACCAGCATCGGTTCCGCCAGTCATCTGGTGATCGAGCTTCTTAAGCGCGAGGCGCATCTCGACACACTGGTGATCGCCTATAAGGGAACCGGGCCGGCGCTGAATGACCTGATGGGCGGCCAGATCCAGCTTCTCGCCGATCCGATGCTGTCGTCGCTGCCGTTGGCCCAGGCGGGCAAGATCAAGGCGCTCGCCATTACCAGCCTCAAGCGGCAGCCCGCGGCGCCGGAGATTCCGACCGTCGGTGAATCCGGCGTGCCGGGTTTCGAGTTTGTGTCGTGGTATGGGCTGTGGGGGCCGAAAGATATGCCGGCGGCGATCACCGATAAGCTGCAAACGAGCGTCGCCGTAATTCTTGCCAGGCCCGACGTGAAAGCGCGCCTCGCCACCCTCGGCTTCGAGGGCATCGGCTCGACGCCGGACTACTTCGCCAAGTACATCGTGAGCGAGATGGCGAAGTACGGCAAGATCATTCATGATGCGAACATCAAAGTCGAATAGCCCA
>DATJYT010000146.1:0-13633 GCA_035499475.1 Xanthobacteraceae bacterium
CTCTGCCGCGCTTATTGCGCTCGTCGCCGGCGCGACCGCCGGCTGCCAGACGACACAATCGGGCGACTCGAACGGCATCCTCGGAGCAGCGGCCTCCGCGTCGGCGCCGACTGCCGAACGCTCCGAGTCCGATTGGCGCCACGACCTGGCGGTCTACGGCCCGCAATATCGCGCCGATCCCATGAACCTCGATGTCGCCCTGCACTACGCGCAGGCGCTGCGCGCCACCGGCCAGCGCGCTCAGGCCGTGGCGGTTCTGGAACGGGTTTCCCTGCAAAACCCGAAGAACAAGATGGTGCTGGGCGAATACGGGCGCGCGCTCGCTGAGGCGGGCAATTTCCAACAGGCCTTCGAGGTCCTCGATCGCGCCCACACGCCGGATGCGCCGGATTGGCATATTCTTTCCGCCCAAGGCGCCGTGCTCGACCAGCTCGGCCGGCACGCGGAGGCGCAGCGCTATTACCTGACGGCACTGAAGATCGTGCCGGACGAACCTACCGTGCTGTCCAACCTCGGCTTGTCCTACGCGCTCGCCAAGAACCTGGCAAAGGCGGAATCAACGCTCCAGCGCGCGGCAGCACAGCATCCCGCCGATCCGCGCGTGCGGCAGAATCTCGCGCTCGTCGTCGGGCTTGAGGGTCGATTGAACGAGGCGGAGAACATTGCCGGCGCCGGACTGCCCCCCGAACAAGCCGCCGCCAATGTCGCCTATCTGCGGCAAATGCTCACTCGCAACAACGCGCTGCAGAAACCGACCGCGACGCTGCACGCCGCCACCGCCGGCTCGAGCTGACGGATCGTCGTTGCCAACACGCCGACGGCCTCGCTGGGCACGTCGCTTCGCTCGTCGCAACGAGACGCGTTCTGATCGCTGTTAATGGATCGCCATAACCTTGATCGCGGCCGGCCCGAGAATAACGACGAACAAGACCGGCAGGAAAAACAGGATCATCGGCACGGTGAGCTTCGGCGGCAGACCGGCCGCCTTCTTTTCGGCTTCCGCCATGCGCATGTCGCGGTTTTCCTGGGCCAGCACACGCAACGTCGTGGCGAGCGGGGTGCCGTAGCGTTCCGCCTGCTGCAAGGAGAGGCAAACCGCTTTCACGCCTTCGAGTCCGGAGCGTTGCGCCAAATTCTCGTAGGCCTGACGCCGGTCCGGAAGATAAGACAGTTCGGCTGTCGTCAGCGTGAATTCCTCGGCAAGCGGAACCGATTGCGATCCGATCTCTTCGCTGACCTTGCGGAAGGCCGCCTCGATCGACATGCCGGATTCTACACAGATCAGCAGCAGGTCGAGCGCGTCGGGAAATGCGCGCTTGATCGACAATTGCCGGTTCTGGATCTTGTTCTTGAGGAACAGGTTCGGGCTGTGCATGCCCAGATAGGCGCAGCCGATCGACATGCTGATCTTCATCAGCGGCGGATAATCGAGATCGAGAATGATAAAGATATAGAACAGCGAAGCCAGCAGCATGATCACCGGCATCACCATGCGGAAGAAGAGGTAGGTGACGTAAGGCGCCTGTCCGCGGTAGCCCGCTTGCACGAGCATCTTCCGCGCTTCCTCCTGGCCGACCCACTTGCTCAGGTTGAAGTTGTCGACCGCCATCTTCATGTACGTCTTCGGCGATTGACGCAGCGACGCCTTGCTGTTCAGCGCCATCCGCTCGCGCTCGCGCTGCCTGATTTTCTCGCGTTCCAGCGCAACCGCCTTCATCCGCTTGTCGAGCGTGTCGGTCGCCATGTAGGGCATCGCCAAAGTCAGGACCGTCGCGCCGGCGGCGATGGCGGCACAGATCATGATCAGGACTTGCGGATCGATAAGCCGCTCTATTTCGGAAAGCATGACAGCGATGCTCTAGAAATCGAAATTGATCATTTTACGCATGACGAACACGCCGATCGCCATCCAGACGGCGCAACCGCACAGCATCATCTGGCCCATCGGATCGGTCCACAGCAGCTCGATGTATTTCGGGCTTGTGAGCCACACCAGCGTCATCACCGCAATCGGCAATGCGGCGATAATGGATGCCGAGGCCTTGGCCTCCATGGACATGGCCTGGATCTTCGCCTTCATCTTCTTACGGTCGCGCAGCACGCGCGACAAGTTGCCGAGCGTCTCCGACAGATTGCCGCCGGCGCGTTGCTGGATGGAGACGACGATGGCGAAGAAGTTTGCTTCGGAAACGGGCATGCGCTCGTAGAGCTTGAGGCAGGCCTCGCCGAGCGGCAGACCGATCGCCTGGGTCTCGACGATGGCGCGGAATTCGCTTCGGATGGGCTCCTCGGATTCGCTGGCGATCATCTTGATGCTGTCGAGGAGCGGCAGGCCAGCCTTGATCCCGCGCGTGATGACGTCGACAGCATCCGGGAAGTTGTTGAGAAACCGCGCTTCCCGCCGCTTCTTGAGGAACGACAGCAGCCAGAACGGAATGCCGCCGCCGGCCGCAAAGCCAAAGGCGAGTGCCGGCAACAGCCCGGCGCCAAGGAAGAACGTCACGATGAACACCACAAAGCCGAGGACGCCGGCGATCACAAAGAACTTTTCCTTGGACCAATCGAGGCCGGCCTGAGCGATGCGTACGTGGAGCGGCGCGCGCTTTGTCGTCTTGAGCCGCCGCTCCATTTCCTTGAGCGTGCCTTCGATCTGGTCGCGGCGCGGCCTGTTCGACGAACGTGTCGGTCGGGATACCGGCTCGGAGCGCGCAACGCTCGCTTTGCGACGCTCGGCCGCGCGCTCGCCCGAAAGCACAGGATAGATGAAGACCCAGGCGACGCCGCCGATCGCGACAGCAACCAGAAAGAATAATCCGTAGGCCTGCATGTCTTTTCCGTCAGCGGGTGATGCGATCAGGATCGGAGGCGTCGATGGCGGCAGCGAGACGCGCTTCCTCGCCGTAATAGCGCGCGCGCTCCCAGAACTTCGGGCGGCCGATGCCGCTCGATTTGTGCTTGCCGATGAGATTGCCGTTGGCATCCTCGCCGATGATCTCGTAGGTAAAGATGTCCTGCGTGATAATGACATCGCCTTCCATTCCGGTCACTTCGGTAATGTGGGTGATGCGGCGCGAACCGTCGCGCAGTCGCGCCGCCTGGATCACGACGTCGATGGAGGCGCAGATCATTTCGCGGATCGTGCGCGACGGCAGCGCATAACCGCCCATCGTGATCATTGATTCCAGGCGCGACAGCGCCTCGCGCGGCATGTTGGCGTGCAACGTACCCATCGATCCGTCGTGGCCGGTGTTCATGGCCTGCAACAGGTCGAAGGCCTCCTGGCCGCGCACCTCGCCGACGATGATGCGCTCAGGGCGCATACGCAGGCAGTTGCGCACCAGATCGCGCATGGTGATCTGTCCCTCGCCTTCGAGATTCGGCGGCCGCGTCTCCAGCCGCACTACGTGCGGCTGCTGCAATTGCAGTTCCGCCGCGTCCTCGCAGGTGATGATGCGCTCGTCGGCGTCGATATAGCGGGTCAGGCAATTCAATAGCGTCGTCTTGCCCGAGCCGGTGCCTCCAGAGATCAACGTGTTGACGCGACAGCGCCCGATGATCTTGAGGATTTCCGCGCCCTCGGGCGAGATCGAGCCGTACTTGACGAGCTGCTCGAGCGTCAGCTTGTCCTTCTTGAATTTTCGGATGGTGAGCGCGGGGCCGTCGATGGCAAGCGGCGGCACGATGGCGTTGACGCGCGAGCCGTCCGGCAGGCGCGCGTCGCAAATGGGCGAAGATTCGTCGACGCGCCGGCCGACCTGGCTGACAATGCGTTGGCAGATGTTGAGGAGCTGCTGGTTGTCGCGGAAGCGGATTGCGGTTTTTTGAATCTTGCCGCTGGTTTCGATATAGACCGTGCCCGAGCCGTTGACCATGATGTCGGCGATGTCGTCGCGCTGGAGCAGCGGCTCGAGCGGGCCGTAGCCGAGAACGTCATTGCAGATGTCGTCGAGCAGGTCTTCCTGCTCCGAAATCGACATCACGATGTTCTTGATCGCGATGATCTCGTTGACGATGTCGCGGATTTCCTCGCGCGCGGAATCGGCGTCGAGCTTGGCAAGCTGGGCAAGATCGATGGCCTCGATCAACGCGCCAAAGATCGTGCCTTTGACTTCGTAGTAGTTTTCCGAGCGCCGAGTATCGATCGCCGCGGGAATCGGCGGCGGCGCATTTGGCGCCGACATCCGCGACGGCGTCGGCGCGCTGACGATGGGTGCGCCCAGACCCGCGGACGGAAACGGCGCCCGACCCGCCTCCGGCGAGCCGGCGGCGGCCGGAGCGGACGCGGCCGGAACGGGAGCGGCCGGCACAGGCGCGGGAGCCGGCGCGGCCGCTGGCCGCTGCTCGACAACTACGCCGGCATTGCCGGGACTGGGACGCTTTCCAAACACGAACGCAACTCCAACACGATCGACGCTTACCGCTGCATCAACTTGTCAAGCAGCGGCGACAGTAGCCCTGAGCGCTGTCGCTTCTGCTCGACACGCCCAGTCAGCTTCTGCGCCAGTTGCCGGAACATTTCGGCGGTGCGGTGGTTCGCCGATATCTCAGCAATCATCTGCCCATTGTTGGCCGCCGCGCCGAACAGCTGCGGCTCGAACGGAATGATCGCCACCGGACCGTCCTCCAGAGCCTTAGCGAAATCGGCCGCCTTGATTTCGGGCCGCTTGGGAACCCCGACCTGATTGAGGCAATACAGCGGCCGACGGTCGTTCGGCCGCGAGGTCTTGAGGAAGTCATAGAGGTTCTTGGCGTTGCGCAGATTGGCGAGATCGGGGGCCGCGACGATCAGGATGTCGTCGGCGCCGACCAGCGTCTGCTTGCTCCATCCGGTCCATTGATGCGGCACGTCGAGCACCGTGCAAGGCACCGTCGCCCGCAGCGAATCGAAGATCGCTTCGAACGCATCGGCGCCAAAATCGTAGACCCGATCGAGCGTCGCCGGCGCCGCGAGCAGACTGAGATGGTCGGTGCACTTGGACAGCAGGCGGTCGACGAAGGCGGTGTCGATGCGATCCGGCGAAAATACGGCCTCGGCGACGCCTTGCGCCGGATCTTGATTGAAATCGAGGCCGGCCGTGCCGAACGCAAGGTCGAGATCGGTCACGACCGAGTCGAGCACCAGATCACGCGCGATCGAGAATGCAATGTTGTGTGCGACGGTCGATGCGCCGACCCCGCCCTTGGCGCCGACCACCGCGACGATGCGACCGACCGGTTTTGCATCCGGTGCAGAAAACAAACCGCACACAGCGCGCACGACCTGAAGCGCGCCGACCGGCGCGATCAGGTAGTCGCTCACGCCGCGGCGCACCAGCTCGCGATACAGCATGACGTCGTTCAGGCCACCGATGATGACGACCCGCGTCCCCGGATCGCAATAATTCGCGAGCTGATCGAGGCCGCCCAGGATATCGTCGGAGCCGCTCTCGGATTCGAGAATAATAACGTTGGGCGTCGGCGAGGTCTGATAGGCTTCCACTGCGGCAGTCAGGCCGCCCATTTGGATCCGCAGGTGCGCCTTGGCCAAGCGCCGGTCCTCGCCGGCCGCTTGGATCGCCGCGGCAGTTTCGACGGTTTCGCAAAAGGCCTGCACCGACACACGCGGCGCCGGGGCGATATGCTCCTCGCGCTCGACGACGTCGGCGGCCGGATCCTGTTCTTCGATGGCTTCGTTAGCTTGTCTCATACAACGTCATCATTGGCCGAGCGTCGAGATTCTGCCGGCGGTGGCATTCGGATACTGGGTCGCAGTGCTTTGCCCCTGCTGATACTTGCCGATCGCCGTGGTACGGCGCATCTCGTTGGGCGGCGTTTCAGAGCGCGGCTGAACAAGATCGGCCGGATTATCCACCATGGCGGCAAGATTGCGCTGCGTCGCGCAGCCGTAATTCCAGGGTGGCTGGTTTTCGAAATAGTCGCGGTTAAGACTAGGTCCGATGTCTTCAGGCCACAGACCGCAGGGTCCGGCTTGCGCGATCATTTTCGGATAGGTGATACGAATATTTCCAAGAACGCCGCCGATCGTGGCATATTTCCTCACGACCACGCCGCGCGGCGGCACGCCGCTTGCGATCAAGATCGAGCGGATCTCGGGCAGCGCCTCGAAAGAAGCGCGCGCATTGCTGCTGCCGGTCGGCAGATCGATGATAACGCCACCGGTCGCCTCACGCCGCCAATTCTGCGCAAAGGCGAGCACTTCCCCGCGCTGCATCGGGGTCAGCGTTGCGCGATTGCTGCCGATAAGGACTTGCAGCGTGCGGTCTCCTTCCGTGATCGTGATCGGATGACGCAATCGGTAGTCGGGCGAAACTTCGGGCACGCCGGCGATCCGCTGATCGGTATTGCAAGCGCACAGGACCAATCCGCAGCCGACGAAAAGCGCGGCGCGCAGCGCTGCCGCGCTCCAGCGCCGGCAAGCGATCGTCATGCGAACGGTGTGCATCGGTCGTCTCCTGCTGGCCGCGCTCAATTGAGAATGAACCCGTATTTGCCGGCGGATCTGTCGGGCGGATCTACGTTGCCGCCGACGCCGTAAAGCCGGTTGAGCCGGCCGAGCAGCACCGTCGCCGGGTCGCTCGGATCGGCAAAGCCGTCGTCGGGCCGCGACAGATCCTTCTGCGCGACGGCGCGCACCACATATGGCGTCACCAGCACCATCAACTCGGTCTGCTGGTTGACGTAGTCGCGGCTCTTGAACAGCGGACCGAGGACGGGAAGCTCCATCAGGCCCGGAAAGCCGTTGATCGATTGCTTGGTCGAGTTCTGGATCATTCCGGCCAGCGCCAACGCGCCGCCCGACGGGATTTCGACCGTCGTGTCGGCGCGCCTGGTGCGGATCGACGGAACGGTCGCCGACTGCGTCGTGCCGGGAACCGAGATCGACAACGCATTTGCCGACGAAAGATCGGATACTTCGGTCATGACCTTGAGGCTGATGCGGCCCTCGCTGAGCACGACCGGTGTGAAGTTGAGACTGACGCCGAAATTCTTGAACGTGATCGACGGCTGACACGTCGATGCGGCGCCGGGAGCAGCCTGGGTGCAGGAGAAACCGTTGAGCACCGGAAATTCACCGCCGGCGACAAACGTCGCGCTCTCTCCCGAAATCGCGGTCAAGTTCGGCTCGGCCAACGTGTGAATGACGCCGGCCTGTTCCATGGCCTGCAGGGTGGCTGTAACCGATTTGACGCTGCCCATCACGTTCGAAGCGCTCAATGGCTGGCCGAAAGACGAAAACGGATTCGTGTTGTTGAAGTTGACCACCGCGGTGCCGAAGCCGACCGAGCCGGAAAGGTCGATGCCGAGTTGCTTGATGACGTCGCGCTCGACCTCCGCGACGGTCACTTTCAGCATGACCTGATCGCGGCCGCGCACCACGATGGCGTTGACGACTTTGGTGTCCTGACCGCCGCCGCCGAACGAGAAGCCGCCAGCGGAAGAGCTCACGATGCGGTTGGCGATGTCGTACGCCTGCTGCGCTTCGGCTTGGTTGGCGACGGTGCCGGAAAGGATGACGCCGTCGCCGATGCCCTCTACCGTGATATCGGCATCCGGCAGCACCTGCCTGATCGCCGCGCGAATGCCATTGAGGTTGCGCGTCACCGCAATGTCCAGGCCGGCCATCTGCCGGCCCTCGGCGTCGAAAAAGAATACGTTGGTCTGGCCAACGGTGATGCCGATGATGTAGGCGCGGCGCGACGAACGCACGACGGCGTTGGCGATCTTGGGATCGGCGACCAGCACGTCCTTGATGTCGCGCGGAAGGTCGACGACGATGGATTTGCTGACGCCGAGCGCCACCGCATGCGAGCCGACGTCGCTTGCCGCGATGCGCAGAGTTTGTGTTGGCGCGTCGCCGGCCGGCGCGTCGGCCGCGATCGAGGACTGACGGGCAACAAGCCATGATCCCACGATCAGGCCGCCGATAGCCAGTGCGCGGATCGTCGTCCTTGTTGCCATGGTCAAAATCCCCTGTGCGCGTCAACGCGTCGTGTCGGCGCTTACGCCGTAACGCACCGTATTGATGCCATTCTGATGCTCCTCGCCATCGCCGCCCTCGGGAGTCGTTTCCGGCGAGTCGACCAGGCTGCGCAGTGCGAGCGATATGGTGCCGGCCTGACGCGACAGCGCGAGCGTCTCGGCCTGCGGCTCTGACAATTCGAGAGTCGCGGTTTTTCCTACTGCGGCCTTCTGATCGCCTTTTCCCTCGACCACCTGATCGATCGCCAGCACCCGCACGTTACGCAGGATCGTCTCACTGATGAACTTTTCAACACCGGAGCTCCGCTCCGCCGCCTTGTCGTGCCGAGTTAAGACCACGTCGACGTGATCGTCAGGCAAGATGAAGCCTCCGGCGCCGTTCTCAGCCGAAATCTCGGTCGATACCGCGCGCATGCCGTGCGGCAGTATCGCCGCCAGAAAACCGGAGCCCTTGGCGAAGACGACCGCGGGCTCGCGGATCGGCTCGCCGCTCGCGACCGGCACGCGCACGATGGCTCCGGTGAATTGCTTTATGGCGTCCGGGCGCTCGCTCTTTTTGATGAAGCTCGGATTTGCCGCCGCCGCCGGCCAGGTTTGCCAGCCGACGTCGGCCTCGGCGATGACTTGGCCGCGGCCCAAATCCGATTTGGCGACGAGGATATCCACGGTTTCGATCGGAGGTGGCGCCTCGACCTTCGGCGCGGACTCGCGATGGCCGCTCGCCAGAATGGCCGCGACTCCGCCAGCGGCGAGAGCGACACCGAGGACAACAAGGCGCGCGGCTTTCATTACGCTTCACTTCCCACATGACGCCACGGCGGGAGGAGCCGTCATCGCAGGATTTGATCAGCTAAACGTCAAAGCATGGTTAATGAGGCGTATCCAAGTCGCGTTAATCTTGCGTTAAGAGATGCCGCCGCGCCGCCGAACACCTAGACGCTCAGCGCGGTCATCCACTCGGTCTGCGGATAGACCAAGAGCGCCGCTGCCGCGAGCGCGATGCCGTAGGGCACGCCGGTGTCGCTACGGTGCAGGCGCTCAGCCCATTCCCGGCCAGCGAGGAACGCCGGCATCGGCATGGCGCGATATTGGACCATGAGGAGCGTCAGTGCGCCGCCCAGCAGGGACGCATAGATGGCGTAGTCGGCGAGATGGCCGACTCCGAGCCAAAGCACCGTGGCGGCGGCGAGTTTGGCATCGCCGCCGCCGATCCAACCGCAAGCAAAAAACATGAAAGTGACCACCAGCACCGCAGCCGCAGCACCGGCATGCACCAGCATGTCGGCAGCGCTCATGCCGGTCAAAAGGGCAAGGATGACGAAGCCGCCGACAAGGATCAGCGAGACGCGATTTGCGATCGTCATCGTGAACAGATCGCTCGACGCGGCAAACGCCATCATGCCCGGAAACAGCGTCAAGCGGATGAGTTCTGTCAACATGGCTGCGTCGATCGTCGTTCGCGCAACATCCCAGGCCGTCCAAAGTTTCGGGCAGCTTCGCGGGACCGCTGCAGGCTCAAAACGAAAAGGCCCCGGCAACGACCGGAGCCCTCTCGCAAACGTAACAGCGCGTCCCTTACTTGAGGGCGCTGGAGACGCTGCTGAACGTCGTGTTCAGCTTGCTGCCGAGGCCCTGGACGACGGCGATGATCGCGACCGAGATGCCGGCCGCGATGAGACCGTATTCAATGGCCGTGGCGCCCGACTCGTCCTTCACGAAACGCGAAACTAGGGTCTTCATGAGGTTGGCTCCTTAGGTCCACACGTGGCTGTCTGAGCGTGACCCAATGGCCGTTTTTCCTCGGCTGTTTGGATCGGTTTTGACGCTATCAATCAGAAATTGCGATGCGGTTAAGCCAATAGATGAAACATGGCATCTATCGCTCCTTCCGCAATGTAGTTAATAACGTATTTCAATCAAATTGAGCGTTCTTCGAGACTGCCACCCCTTGCATCGAACAACAACACGGCAATCACGTGCGACTTGAAAATGTTCCGATGCGCTCTCGCCGCAACGGTACGAATATCAGACAAGCGTTTCGTTTGCGTAATCCCGTAAGGCGCAACTTGTTTTCAAGTTGCCTCAAATTCAGGGCGTGATTGCTCGCTGGTAACTTGGCTCGCGGCTTTCCGGGATCGCATTCATGGGCTGTTAAGGGCCTTCAACGATACCGATGGCACCGGCGAGCCGCGCGGGCCAGCGGGCTTGCGGGCCGCGACGCTGATTACGGTCAACCGGCACACCACACCATCAGCGGCCGACTACACGATCAAGGCATGATCCAAGACAAGAGCCAAGAGCTGATGTCGGTTTTGATCGTTATCGGCCAGACGCTTTCCAAAAATGTGCCGATCTCGATCGCGCTTGCAGCCGTGTTCACGGTCCTGACCTCGTTCTGGGCGTGTAATCCCGGCCGACCGTGGTGGCGCAAGAGCGATATCGTCACCGATCTTTGTTATTGGTTCTTCATCCCCGTCATCACGCGTTTCCTGCGCATCGGGTTGCTCATCGTCGGCGCCGCACTGCTGTTCGGCATCACTACGGCGGACGGCCTCGTCGCTTTCTACGACAATGGGCACGGTCCGCTCGCCGCGCTTCCGATCGCCGCGCAGATGATCATCTTTCTCGTCGGCGAAGACTTCATACTTTACTGGACGCACCGCTTCTTTCACGGCGAGAGGATGTGGAAGTACCACGCGGTTCATCATTCGTCCGAACAGCTTGAATGGATTTCGGCGGCGCGCTTCCATCCCATCAACCTGTTCCTCGGCAGCGTCGCAGCCGACGTTGTGATGCTGCTCGCGGGCATTTCGCCGAACGTGTTCGTCGTTCTGGGACCGCTGACCATCGCGCATTCGGCGTTCGTCCATGCCAACCTCGACTGGACGCTTGGCCCCTTCAAATATGTCGTCGCCGGTCCGGTCTTTCACCGCTGGCACCACACCTCGGCGGCACGTGGCGGCGAGAAGAATTTCGCGGCGACGTTTCCGATCCTCGACGTGATGTTCGGCACGTTCTATATGCCGGCCGGCGAGCTGCCGGATCACTACGGCATCGATGAACGCGAATATCCGACCACGTTCTCCGGCCAATTGGTGCATCCGTTCACGCAGTAGGGAACGGCGTCAAGCGCAACCTCCCGCATCCCGCAAGCGACCGGCCGCCGCGGGAGCCGGATCGGTCTAGACCCGCGATTTGCACTTCGTTCATGAATTTGCAGTCAATTGAAGTGGTCCGAGTAGTACCTGCTTAGTTGTCGAATCCGCGTAGCGTTTCGGAGAGTATCGATGACCGCGTTGTCCGTGCGGAGCCTTGCGGCGCTCAGGCCGCTTCGTTGGCTCGCGCCGGCTCTCCTGCTCGTGAGCGTCGCGTCTGAGGCCCTCGCCGAGGAGCCCATCGCGGTCGCGCTCGACGAGGCGCGGATCATGAAACTTCCGGAACGGGCCGCCACTGTGGTGATCGGCAATCCGCTGATCGCCGATATCTCCATTCAGGCCGGCAACTTGGGCGTCATTACCGGAAAAGCCTACGGGGCGACCAATATCATTGTGCTCGATCATGGCGGCGCGGTCCTGACCGAACTGACCATCGACGTCAAAGGCCCGCGCGACAGCACCGTGGTCGTCTATCGCGGCGCCACCCGGGAGACTTACAGCTGCACGCCGCTCTGTTCGCCCCGCATCACGCTCGGCGATGACAACACCTTCTTCACCCAGGCCATCAACGAAGCCACCACACGCAACACCCAGGCCTTGGCGGCGGGGGCGGCATCGGGCCATTGACGGCCCGGTGCGTCGGCGAGGTTGACGAATCCTAAACTTCGCCGTGCAGTTCCCAACGATCCCGACAAGGAACCGACAACAGCCTCCTTGCTACGTTTAACCGGTGAGGCCGCGCATTTCCGCGGCGTTTGCTGGGTGAGGCTGTCATGTTGGATCTGCTGAAGTCGAAGATTTCAGCGCAAGCGGTTCGGTTGTTTCGAACACCGCTCTTGCGCCGCTTCGCCGTTCAACGCGAGGCAACGGCCGCTGTCGAATTCGGTATCGTTGCGGCGCCTTTCATCGCGCTCACGTTTGCGACGATGCAGACCGGGATCATTTTTTTCGCCGGCCAGACGCTCGAAAGCGCCGCGGCCACTGCGGGCCGGCTCGTTATGACCGGCCAGGCGCAAACGCAAGGCTGGGATGCGGGGCAATTCAAGACCCAGGTCTGCAATGCAGTCACCACGATGTTCAATTGTCAGAGCAGCATCTCGATCGACGTCGAGACCTATTCGTCGTTCGCTGCCGTCAATCTCGCGCTGCCGATCACGAACGGGACATTCAATTCCTCAAGCCTGGGCTACAACCCCGGAGGCCCGGGCGACATCGTCGTCGTGCGCCTCTACTACCAGTATCCGGTCTATATGAACATGCTCGGCCTAAGCAACATCAGCGGCGGCTACAGTCTTCTCGCCGCGACCGCCGTGTTCAAGAACGAACCCTACGCCGCATCGTGAGGGAGCGCGCCATGATCGCTATACTGCATTCATTCAAACGCCGGTTCTCGGACCAGATCGCGCGCTTCAACGCGGAGCGCCGCGGCGTTGCAGCCCTCGAATTCGCCATCCTGCTGCCGCTAATGTTGACGCTCTATCTCGGCGGCAGCGACCTCTCGACCGGTGTTTCCACGCAACGCAAGGTCAACTTGACCGCAAGCGCGCTGGCCGATCTCGCCAGCCAGTTCACCAACATCCACAATGCGGATATGACGAATATCCTCAACGCGGCGAGCGATATCATTGCGCCCTATCCGGCGAATTATCTTGCGGCGACGGTCTCGGAATTGGCGATCGACGCCAACGGCAACGCCACTGTGGTCTGGAGCGACGCGATCAATGGCCCGGCCCGTCCGGTCGGCCAAACCGTGACGATTCCATCGACGCTCGCTACCCCGAACAGCTATCTGATCCTCGGCGAAGCGGCCTACAACTTCAATCCGACGTACAGTTACGCTCTCACCGGCACGATGTCGTTGAGCGACCAGATCTACATGGCGCCGCGCCAGTCGAACTCGGTGACGCGCATCAATTCGTAGTTACGCTGCTGCCTCAGGCGGCGGGAATCGGCAGCGCCGTCGTCGACTTGATCTTTTCCATGGCGAAGCGCGACGTCACATTCTTCAGTGGCACCGCGGCGATCAGCTTCTTGTAGAACGTGTCGTAGCCGGCGATGTCGGTCACCACGACGCGGAGCATGTAGTCGACGTCGCCCGCCATGCGATAAAATTCCATCACTTCAGGCATCGCGCCGACCACTTGGGCGAAGCGATCGAGCCAGTCCTGCGAGTGATCGCCGGTCTCGATCGAGACGAACACGGTCACGCCGAGGCCGATATGGTCCTGGTCGACCAGGGCGACCCGCTTCTGGATGACGCCATCGGCCTCCAAGCGCTGGATGCGCTTCCAGCATGGCGTTGACGACAGCCCGACCCTGCTACCGATCTCGGCCACCGAAAGCGCGGCATTGTCCTGTAGCACTGCAAGAATTTTCCGGTCGATGGCGTCCACAGCTTCCCTCGCGAAAACCAGCCAAATCGCCACATCGATGCAATATCATTCCAAGCTTCGATGGAATGGTCTATTTATATAGAATATTATTCTAAATCAAGCGCC
>DATJYT010000147.1:0-5308 GCA_035499475.1 Xanthobacteraceae bacterium
CTCCAGGCCGCGATCCCCGAGCCGGCGACGCTCGATCGCGTGCGCGCGCTCACCGCTCACCCGGCCTTTTCCATGGCCAATCCCAACCGCGTGCGCGCGCTGATCGGCGCCTTTGCGCAGGGCAATCACACCCAGTTCAACCGCCCCGACGGCGCCGGCTACGATTTCGTCGCCGACATCGTGCTCGCGCTCGATCCCAAGAACCCGCAGGTGGCGGCGCGCCTGATGGGCGCATTCCGGTCGTGGCGCGCGCTCGAAACGCGGCGGCGCGGACGGGCCGAGGCAACCTTGCGGCGCGTCGCGGCAGCGCCATCGCTGTCGCGCGACGTCCACGACATCGTCGCGCGCACGCTGGCGGGAAGCTGAGAAACTCCGGCGTATCCATATTGAAGCACGACGTTTCCCGGGCGCGGCGCAGCATGAAGCGAAGCGGAATGATGCGCCGCAGACCCGGGATCGTACCAAGCGCGGAGCTTGGAACGATCCCGGAACAGCAGCGCACCACTGCGTGCTGCGCTGCATCCGGGAAACAGCGCGAGCGTTCGGCGGGCAGCGCAAGTGATTCTGCGCAAAAGAAGTTTTCCGAACGATGCTCCGCGTGCAGCGTCGTGCGGCACCAACAAAGCTTTGGATCGTTAACGAAAAAATATTGACTCCGGAGTCTTCCGACTCTCGACAAATCGATTCGCATCGATTCTTATGACGCTTGATTCGGAGCGGTGCGGCACATCCATCCGAATGGGGTCCAGGGGATCGTCCGAGCGGAGGCAGGCATGGCGCGCGCCGAAACGGCGAGTGCGTCTTTACGTTCCGATTCGATCAAGGGGCTGGCGCAATCGATCGCCAATCCCGCCTATCGGCGCCTGCTGACCGCGGAACCGCTGCTGCGCCGCGCGGTTCCGGTTCTCATCGTCGCCTTCATGCTGACGATCTGCATCGGCGCGGCGGTGCAGGTGCTCGAGCATCGCCGGCAGGCGATCCTCGACGCGGCGCGCACCGTCGCGGCGCTGGCCGATCATCTCGCCGCCGAATTCGATCGCACCGGACGCGACGGCAGGCCGACATTCGCCCGCACATCGGAGGCGCTCCAATACGCCATGCCGACTTGGGCCGAAGGCGGCGGCCGCCGCGTCTTCGTCGCCGACAGCGACGGCACGATCATCGCCGCGGAACCCGGCGAACTGCCGGTGCTCGGCCGTCACATTCTCGACCTGCTCGGCCCGTCGCAGCCGCTCACCACCTTCGGCGCCGCCGCCGGCACCATGGAGATCACGCTGCCCGACGGCGAAGACGCGCTGGCGACCGTGCGCGCGCTGCGCAACCCGCTCGGCATGCTCGCCGTCGTCCAGCCGCGCGGCGAAGCGCTCGCCGATTGGCGCTCGACGACGACATTGACCGTCACGCTTTCCGCCACCACCGGCTTCGTCGTGCTGATCCTCGGCTTCGCCTTCCATTGGCAGGCGACGCGCGCGCGCGAAGCCGACATCATTCACGACACCGTGCGCAGCCGCGTCGACACCGCCCTCAACCTCGGCCGCTGCGGGCTGTGGGATTGGGACCTCGCACGCGGACGCGTGTTCTGGTCGCACTCCATGTTCGACATTCTCGGCCTGCCGCCCAAGGACGAACTCCTCAATTTCGGCGAGGTCAACGCGCTGGTTCACGCCGACGATATCAATCTCTACGAGTTGGCGACGCAGGTGACCGACTCCCGCATGACGGCGATCGATCACGCCTTCCGGATGCGCCATGCCGACGGCCGCTGGGTGTGGCTGCGGGCGCGCTGCGAGCTGACCCGCCAGGACGGCGAAGGCGGCCTGCATCTGATCGGCATCGCGGTCGATATCACCGAGCAGAAGAGCCTGGTCGAAAAGACCATGGCCGCCGATCTGCGGCTGCGCGACGCCATCGAGACCATCCCGGAAGCATTCGTGCTGTGGGATGCCGACAACCGCCTCGTCCTGTGCAATTCGAACTTCCAGCAGCTCCACCACTTGCCCGACGCCGCGGTCGCCGCCGGCACGCCCTATGAGGCCGTCGTCGCGGCCGGCCGCACTCCGATCAGGCGCACCACCATCACCAGCGAGGAAGCCCTGGCGCCGGGCGCGCGCACCTTCGAGGCCCAGCTCAACGACGACCGCTGGATGCACATCAGCGAGCGCCGCACCAAGGACGGCGGCTACGTCTCGGTCGGCACCGACATCACCAAGATCAAGCAGCACGAGGAAAAGCTGGTCGACGGCGAAAAGCGCCAGCGGGCGACCATCAATGACCTGCGCAAGTCGCAGGAGGCGCTGCAACTGCAGGCCGAAGAGCTTGCCGATCTGGCCGGCAAATATGCCGAGGAGAAGACCCGCGCCGAGGAGGCCAATCAGGCCAAGTCGAAATTTCTCGCCAATATGAGCCACGAGCTGCGCACGCCGCTCAACGCCATCATCGGCTTCTCCGAGATCATGGAAGCCTCGATGTTCGGCCCGCTCGGCGCCGACAAGTACAACGAATATTCGCGCGATATCCGCCAGAGCGGCGAGTATCTGCTCGAAGTCATCAACGACATTCTCGACATGTCGAAGATCGAGGCGGGCGGCATCCGCCTTGCCCCCGAGGACGTCGAACTCGATCCGGTCCTGGCCGATTGCCAACGCGTGGTGTGGGGACGCGCCATGGAGAAGAAACTCAAGTTGAGCGCGCAGGTCGCGCCCGATATCCACCTCAAGGCCGATCGCCGCGCGCTCAAGCAGATCGCGCTCAACCTTCTCTCCAACGCCGTGAAGTTCACCCCCGACGGCGGCGCGGTCACGGTGCGCGGGCGGGTGCGCGGCGGCATGGTGACCATCGCCATCGAAGACAATGGTATCGGCATTCCCAAGGAGGCGCTGCGCAAGCTCGGCCGCCCGTTCGAGCAGGTCGAGAGTCAGCTGACCAAGCGCCACCAGGGCTCGGGTCTCGGCCTTGCGATCGCCAAATCGCTCACCGAGATGCACGGCGGCGCGATGCGCATCCGCTCGCGGCTCGGCAAAGGCACCATCGTCGTGCTGCGCCTGCCGCTGCAGGCCAGGCCGCCGGTGCGCGTGGAGCTTACGGAGGCTGCGGCGTAGACGGACTTCAGGGCGCCCGGCGCAGGATCCGAATGAAACAGGCGCGGACCTGGCGCTGTGTTTCCTCGACATGAGCCTGCAACGCCGGAAAGTCCGGCAAGTCCGCTGCACGCGCCAGCAGCGCCAAAACGCCGGTGCTGGCCGCTTTCGGATCGAAGGCACCCGACAGACACAGCCGTAGAATTTGCGTCAGATCGTGAAACAGCCGCACCGCCGGCCGCAGCACGGCGGCGTCCTCGGGCGCCAGCACGCCAAGGCGCGCGGCCTTCTCGAGCATGCGCGCGGTCGAGATATCGAGAATCTCGGGCGCCGCCTCAGCGTGCACGAGTTCGAGATATTGCGCGACGAACTCGATGTCGACGAGGCCGCCGGCGGCATATTTGAGGTCCCAGGGATTGGCGTCGCCTTTTTCCTTGGCGATGGCGCCGCGCATCTCGACGACGTCGGCTGCAGTCGTTGCGGCGTCGCGTTTGCGGCACAGCGCTTTGCGGATCACGACGTCGATGCACGAGGCGAATTGCGGCGCCGCCGACACGACGCGCGCGCGCGTCAGCGCCATGTGCTCCCAGGTCCAGGCCTCGCGCTCCTGGTAATGCTCGAAGCCGCCGATCTGCGTCGCCAGCGGCCCGGAGCGGCCGGACGGCCGCAGCCGCATGTCGACCTGGTAGAGCACGCCGTAATTGGTCTGCACCGTCAGCGCGCTGATCAGGCGCTGCGTCAAGCGGGCGAAATATTGCGCGCCGTAGAGCGGCCGCTCGCCGTCGGAATTCGGCTGCTCCTGGTCGTAGTCGTAGATGACGATGAGATCGAGATCGGAATTCGCCGTCATCTCGCGGGCGCCGAGGCGGCCGAGCGCGAGGATCGCGGTCTCTTGGCC
Source organism: Xanthobacteraceae bacterium (assembly GCA_035499475.1). Taxonomy (GTDB): domain Bacteria; phylum Pseudomonadota; class Alphaproteobacteria; order Rhizobiales; family Xanthobacteraceae; genus BOG-931. Next base: position 3,976 of record DATJYT010000147.1, read on the forward strand.
GCGGATGCGGCCGTGCGCGGCGACGAAATCGTCCTCCACTTTGCGATGGACCGCGCGGATCAGCACATCGGCGAGTCGCGCGAAAACCTCGCCGGCCTGCTCGGCCGATACCGAGCCGGAAAGAATCCGCGCGCCGATCAGGAACATCTGCTCCTGGCCGAACAGGCGCACCGCGTCGAGGAAATCCTCATAGCTTCGCGTCTCGCCAAGCGTGCGAGCAAGCTCGGCTTCAAGCCGTTTTTCGTCCGGCAACGAGCCGAAGAAGGTCGGGTCGATCAGCGGATCGATGAGGTGCGGATTCTGCGCAAGGATGTCGGCAAGCCGCGGCGCGACGCCGAGGATCAGGGCGACGAAGCGGATCAGCTCCGGATTTTGCCGCAGCAGCGAAAGAAACCGGCCGCCGCCGCGCAGCCCGGCGATGAAGCGGTCGAAGGCGGTGAACGCCGCGTCCGGCGATTCGGCCCGCGCAAATTGATGGATGATGAGCGGCACGAGCTCGATCAGGAACTCGCGCGCCTGCTCGCCGCGCAAGGCCCGATATTCGCCTGCCTGCCAGCGACGCACGGCGGCCGCCACATCCTGCGGCTGGCGGAAGCCCATTTCGGCCAGCCGGTCGAGGGTCGCGGCCTCGCTGTCGCCCTTGGCGAAAGAGAGCTGTTGCTGCTCCGCCAGCAGCGCCGGCGCGCTTTCAAACAGTTTGACATAATGCCGCTCGACCTTGTGCAGGTGCGCCAGCAGCGCTCTGGCGAAATCGTCGCGGCCCTCGAAGCCGAGGAAGCGCGCGAACTGCGCCAGCGCTTCGGCCTCGGCCGGCAGCGTATGGGTCTGCTCGTCGGCCATCATCTGCAGGCGATGCTCGACGCGGCGCAGGAAGTCATAGGCCTCGATCAGCTCATCGCGCGCGGCGGCATCGATCCAGCCGCCGTCGGCGAGCGCGGCGAGCGTCGCCACGGTCTCACGGCCGCGCAGGCCGCTGTGGCGGCCGCCGGCGATCAGCTGCTGGGTCTGCGCGAAAAATTCGATCTCGCGAATGCCGCCGCGGCCAAGCTTGAGGTTGTGGCCTTCGACTGCGATCTCGCCATGGCCGCGATAGGCATGGATCTGCTGCTTCATGGCGTGAACGTCGGCGATGGTCGCGTAGTCAAGATATTTGCGCCAGACGAACGGTGATAAATCGCGCAGAAGCTTTTCGCCGGCGGCGAGATCGCCCGCGCAGGGCCGCGCCTTGATCAGCGCGGCGCGCTCCCAGTTCTGGCCGCGGCTCTCGTAATAATCGAGCGCGGCGTCGGTCGAGATCGCGATCTGCGTCGAGGACGGATCGGGCCGCAGCCGC
>DATJYT010000148.1:0-25230 GCA_035499475.1 Xanthobacteraceae bacterium
ATTCCTGTTGATGCGCGCGATCAGCTCTTTGCGCCCGACGATGAATCCGGCCTGGGGGCCGCCCAAGAGCTTGTCGCCCGAAAAGGTGACGAGGTCGGCGCCGTCGGTCAGCGCTTCGGCGACGGTGGGCTCGTGCGCCAGGCCGAAGCGGCTCAGATCAACCAGCGTTCCGGAGCCGAGGTCGTTCGCGAGTGGGACGCCGTGCGATTTGGCCAGCGCCGCGAGCTCGCGCGGCGGGACTTCGGCCGTGAAGCCCTGGATGCGGTAGTTCGAGGTATGGACCTTGAGGATGAGCCCGGTCTTCGCGTCGATCGCCGCCGCGTAATCCTTCAGATGCGTTCGATTGGTGGTGCCGACTTCGACGAGCTTGGCGCCCGCGCGGCTCATGATCTCCGGCATGCGGAACGCGCCGCCGATCTCGATCAGCTCGCCGCGGGAGACGATCGTCCCGCGTCCTTTCGCCAGCGTATTGAGCACGATCAGCACCGCGGCGGCGTTGTTGTTGACGACGGTCGCGTCCTCGGCTCCGGTCAATTCCCGAAGCAGATCGCGCACGATGTCGTCGCGCTCGCCGCGGCGGGCATGCGCGAGATCGAACTCCAATGAGACGGCATCGCGCATCGCCGCGACCGCCGCTGCAATCGCCGTATCGGCAAGGAGCGCGCGGCCGAGATTGGTGTGCAGGACGGTGCCGGTGAGGTTGTAGACCGGCTTGAGCCGCGGCGCGTCCTCGGCTTCGAGTCGCGCCAGCGCATCGGCGGCGGTGCTTTCCGCTTCGGTCTTATCGTCGTGCGCCGCACGCGCTGTGGCCAGTACCGCACGGACAGCGTTCACGACGGCGCGGTGGCCGAATCGGTCAACAGCGAGCGATGCCGTGCGGGTTCTCAGGACCGCGTCGACCGAAGGCAGTTTTTGCAGATTGGGAGCCGTGTGCGACTGTTCCGGCACCTGTGCTCTCCAACGAACATCACATACAAAGCTTCGCGAACGAGGCGCGCCCTACGCCCGCGGCCTATCCATGAGCGGCCGCTGCCGACTTATGCGCGCTCGCGTCGGCGCATTGTCCGTCGCGCCATGAACCGTCCGCGAGATAATGATCAAGCGCAACGGCCGCGCTCGTCCCGTCGCCGGCGGCGCTTGCGGCACGGCCGGCCGAAAGGGCACGAACATTGCCGGCCGCGCAAAGGCCGGCGAGCTCGGTCCGCATCGACGCGTCGGTCGGGATGCAGCCCGTATTGTTCACCCTCACAAGGCCGTCCAGGACGGCGGTGTTGGGCTGCAAGCCAACATAAGCGAAGACCGCCGCCGCTTCGATATCGGACGTAACGCCGCTGGCGTCTTGCGTGCGCACGCCGCTCACCGTGGCTTCGCCGAGAATCTCGGTGACGACGGTGTTGGGGCGAATCTCGATTTTCGCGTGCGCGGTCACGCGGTCCCGGTAGTAGGCCTGGCCGGCCAAAGCGCCGCCGCGATGGAGAATGATGACCTTTGTGGCGAACTCGGCGAGCGTCAGCGCTTCCTGCAACGCCGAATCACCGCCACCGACCACCGTGACAATCCGGCCGCGCAGCAACGGCGCATCGCAAGTCGCGCACTGGCTCACGCCGCTGCCGGCGAGACGCTTTTCGCCGGGAACGTCGAGTGTCTTCAGCGCCGACCCTGTCGCAATGATGACGCCGCGCGCGGTGACATCGCCTTCTCCGGTAGCGACGTGCCACGTTTTGTTCCGTGCCTCGAGGCGCTCCAGGCTGCTCATCATGAATTCGGCGCCCGCTGCGCTCGCCTGATCTTGCATGATCGGACATAAATCGTATCCCGGAATGCCGTCGGGATAGCCGGGAAGTCCATCGATCTTTTCGATGCTCAAGAGCTGGCCGCCGAACACTTCACCGGTGAGGATGAGCGTGCTTCGGCCCAGACGCGCCGAAGTCACGGCTGCGCTCATGCCGGCGATGCCACCTCCTGCGATCACGATGTCGAATTCTTTTGCCAAATCCTATTCTCCGAATACCTGCCTCTGGGGCCTTCGCAGCATGACGGGCTACGCCTCGACCCTGATGCCGGGATGGCCTTCCTGGGCGTGTCCGATGATGCGCGCCGCAGTGTAGCCGGCGTCCCGGATCGTGCCGAGGATCGATTCACCGCATTCCGGCGCGACAGCTATCAGAAGCCCGCCCGAGGTTTGCGGATCGGTGAGGAGATGACGCCGCCATTCGGACATGCCCGCGGGCATCTCGATCTCGCCGCCGTAGCTCGACCAATTGCGATGCGAGGCGCCGGTAACGAAACCATGTTCCGCTAGTACGGCGGCTTGCGAAAGCAGGGGCACGTCGACCGAGCGAAACACGAGCTGCAAATGCGAACCGCGCGCCATCTCCAGGCCGTGACCGAGCAGACCAAATCCGGTCACGTCGGTTACGGCGTGGACATTGTCGTCGCGGCCGAGTTCCGCACCGATCTTGTTGAGCTGCGTCGTGGTAGCGATCATCTCGGCGTAACCGCCCTGGCCGAGCGCATCCTTCTTGATGGCCGCCGAGTAGATGCCGACACCGATCGGCTTGGTCAGGATGAGCGTATCGCCCGGTCTCGCGCCGCTGTTGCGCCGGATGTGCTTAGGCGCGCAGGTCCCGATGACGGCAAGACCGTAAATCGGCTCCGGGCAATCGATCGAATGTCCGCCGGCGACGGGTATGCCCGCACTTGCGCAGGCGGCGGCGCCGCCTTTGAGGATGTCGCGGACGACGTCGGTTGGCAGCTTGCCGAGCGGCATGCCGAGGATGGCGAGCGCCATGATGGGGTTGCCGCCCATGGCGTAAACATCCGAGATCGCGTTGGTCGCGGCGATGCGCCCAAAATCCACGGGATCATCGACGATCGGCATGAAGAAATCGGTGGTGGCGATGACACAAGTATTCGGATCGAGCTGCCACACCGCGGCATCGTCGCCGGTCTCGGTGCCGACGAGAAGTTGCGCGAAGGGTGATGCAACGCTCTGGCCTGCCAGGAGCTCCTGCAACACCGAGGGTGCCAGTTTGCAGCCGCATCCGCCGCCATGGGCGAGGCTGGTCAGCTTGATCTGCGGCACGTTCATTGATGATTTCTCGTTGTGGCGGGCTTTATCGTCGCTTCCTCGCCCCAATCTTTAAGGCATTGGCGGGCGATGTCGATGCGCCGGAAGCGCAACCGGGCCATGCCAGGCTCAATGGCCGGCTATGCGCGAGAATGCCGCCTTGAGCGCGTTAGAGCCGCGTCCATTCATTCAAACGTTATCGCCCGGCGAGCTTGCGCGAGAATCCGGCCTCCAGCGCATTCAGTTTTGCCGCCTGTGCAATCGATTGCGCGGCGGTGAAGAACGACAGCTTGTGGCCCTTTAGGACCTTCGAGATTTTGGTGCCGTCGACGAAATAATTGCCGCGCTTGGTCATGTCCTCGAACAGAATTGCTCCTTCGGGGGTGCCCAGCCAAGCGACGAACAGCCGCGCTGTGTTCGGGTTCTTGCCGTATTTGAGCACCGAGCCGGTGATCAGCGGCACCGGCACTGGATCGATGATGACCAGTTTGACGGGAGCACCCTTCTCGACCATGCGAACGGCGGAGTCGTAAGCCGTGATTGCAAGGGCGATTTCGCCGGATCCCACTGCCTCCGCCAGCGGAAATTGCCCGTCGAACAAGCGAGGCTGCAAGGCCGCAAGACGATTGGCGAGATCGCGCGCTCCGTCCTCGCCGACCGCCGGGATCATGTCGACGAAGAAGGCAGCCCGCAGCCAATGGCCGGTGCGGCCTTTCCATTTTGGATCGGTCATGTCGTTCCAGGTCCGCGGCATGTCGGCGTCGTTGACGAGTTTGGTGTTGCAAAGCGCGGCGTAGGGCGCGGTGGTGGCGACGATCATATACGGGGTCGGCGTCAACACCGGCGAGGCCGCAACGCCAAGCGCCGACCAATCGGCCTCCAGGAGCAGACCGCGATCGTACAGCGATTGCGTCACCGCGGCGCCGTGGAGAAGAACATCGGTCGTCGGGCCGCCTGCCATGCTCTCCTGCATGACCTTGGCGGTCTTCTGGGCGGACGGGACGTCGACGAACTCGACTTTCTTGACGAAGGGATAGGTCTTCTGGAAGTTCTTGAGAATTCCCTCGGCGGCGTCGGAGTCGTAGTGGTCGTACCAGACCAGACCGCTTTCGGCTTTCGCCGCCTCGATGACGGCTTCGCGGCTAGCGGCATTGACGCGGCTTGGCGCGGCAATGCCGGCGCTCAACGCGCTGCCGCCGAGCAGCCGCAAGAAACGGCGGCGATCGCGACGGATAACGGCCACAACTCCTCCCTCGCACTTGCGGTTGTACCGTGAGAACAGGCTTCTTCGTGGCATATTACCTCAAATCTCCGCCCTGCGCCGCATCAGCGACAAAATGCCGACCAGGGCGAGGAGCAGAAGCATCAGCAAGACGGCGAGTGCGGCGGCGTGCTCCGGATGTCCCGTGTCCCAATAGCTATAGAGGATCGTCGACAGCACGCTGTTGCGGCCCGATTGCAGCATGACCGCGATCGAGAATTCGCGCACCGAATGGACCAAAATCCAGATGATCATGGCGATGGTCGTCGGTGCCAAGAGCGGCAGGATGATGCGCCTGAAGGTGCGCAACAGGGAAGCCCCGGCCATGGCGGCGGCCTCCTCGATCTCTCCGGTGATTTGCAGCAGGCCCGCCTGCATCATGCGGGAGGATATCGGCAGGAAGGCGATTACGTGTCCGAGTGCGATCACCCAAACCGTGCCGTAGAGCGGCAGGAAACGCGCGCTGAACGCGACAAACACCAGCGCGACGCCGATCATCAGCGGGGGCACGCCCAACGGAATCATACAGAGGACGTCGAGCAGCCAAGCGTGCCGCAATTTCGAACGGAGCACGATCCAGGCCGCCGCCAATGAGACGAGGACGAGGCCGCCCGCCGCAGTGACGGCAATGATTATCGCATTGGCGAAGGCTTCCCTCAGCCTCGGACTGGAGAACAAATCGCCGTAGGCGATAAAGGAGGCGCGTCGCAGCATTTCCACGCTGAAGCCGGAGAAGTAGGGGATGACGCTTGCCCAGAACAGCGCGACGAACGGCAGCAAAACCGCAAGCAGGAAATAGAGCGCGACAAGGCCGGCGGTGAGATTCCGCCACGCACCAAGCCGCACCCGCGCGGGTTTGTATCCCTTGCCGCTGATGGTTGCGAAACGCGCTGCCTGGCGGATGGTGCGGCGGTAAAGAACGAGGCCGCCGGCAAGGAACACGAACAGCACCGTGTTCATCGCTGCCGCGCCGCCATAATCCGGAAAGCCGGCCGGCGGCGTCATCAGGCGAAAGATTTCAATGCTCATAAGATCGACATGGCCGGGAATGGCGATCACCGCGGGTACATCGAAGGCGAGCATGCCGATGATCAAGAGAATCGTCGCAACCGACAGCAGCGCCGGCCGAAGGATCGGCAATCCGACGCGCCACAGCATCTGCCAGCGGCCGGCGCCGGCGACCAGAGCGGCCTCCTCGAGCGCCGGGTCAAGGGCGCGGATGGCCGGCGACAGCATGAGCACCGACGTCGGCACATAGGCCAGGGTCTGGACGAAAATGGCGCCGGGCATGCTGTAGATATCGAACCAGCGGTCGAGCGGACCGAGGATCGGCTGCAGCGCCACCGAGACAATGCCGATCCGAGGCGCGAGCACTAGCGCCCAGCCGATGGCGAGGAGCAAGGGCGGCGTCGCCATCGGCATCAGGATCATGGCCCGCAACGCGTCGCGCGCCGGCAAGTCCGTCCGTTCAAGAAGCCAGCTCAGCACAGTAGCGAGACTGACCGCGAGTATCGTACTGCCGCCGGCAAAGATCAGCGTATTGGCGACGAGCAGCCAGCTATAGGCCGACCCCCAAATCTCCTTGTAATGGTTCAACGTCCACCCCGGACTTGACGGCAATCCTTCGGGGCGAACGCTGCCGATCAGCAAGACCGCCAAGGGAACGATGGTCAGAACGATCAGTCCAAGGCCAAGGCTGGCTGCCGCGAGCCGCACCCCGCCAGCGTTCCGAGCCCGGCGGAATATCGGGAATGCCCCGGCTGGCCGCAGACGATCCGCGATGCTGATCAACGCCACGCGTCGACGGATACGGTGGTCACGTACCAGGCGCTGAAGATCTTCCACGCCCCCTGGGTCTCGCCGCCGACCACGACCACGTTGATGTCTTCGGCTTCGTACATTTCGACCATGTCGTCGGGGGCGGCCTTCAGCTTCGAGGCGTAAGGTTCAACGCCGGCGACGGCATGCGGCCGCACCAGCGTCTGGATCCACTGGTCGTCCCAATAGTCGCGGGCCGTGACGCGGGCATTCTCCGCGCACCATTTGATTAAATCGTCCTTCGATGTGATGCCGCGACTTTCAAAGAGACGCGCCACCAGCGGATCGAGGATCAGGCAAGGCGGAATATGCGACGTCGCGGTCAGGCACCGTCGGAGCTTGGCCTCCCAGGTGTCGCGCGGACCGAACCCTTCCTGGATCGAGCGGTTGCCGACGAAGACGCTTACGGCGCTGTCGTCCGGCTTGAAGCCCTTTTGGACGTGGAGCGGCACCCAAGGACTGCGCTCCTCGTTCTCCGGGAAACACAGGCTATAGGCGAGCGGATTGCCGTGTGCGCCCATATAGGTTTCGCCGGGCACCGAACCGCCCTGGCCGTTCTGCGACAACAGGCTGTAGGCCCGCCCGATGGTTGTATTGGCGTGGTTGTAGGGGCCGAGCGCGCCAATGCCGGCGTTCATGCCGATTTCGTTGCGGATCGGTCCGTTGACGACGCTGAAGCAGGTCTGCGACGTGGTGCTGCCTTGCCTCGACGTCTGGTTCGAGGCCGCGAGCGCGAGGATGACCGGGAAATATTCCGGACGCGCGCCCGCCATTACCGCGTTGACCGCCACCTTTTCAACCGTGTACTCCCAGCTTTCACGGAAATTGCCGGCGCGCATGCGGCCGACGACCTTGTCGGGCGGCTGGCTGGTGCCTTTGAGCATCGCCGCCACACGTTCCTCGGTCGGCAGCACGATGGGCATGAAATCCGTCCATCGGTTCTCGATGAACAGTTTTTCGAGGTTTTCCTGCGAGTCAGGTGGCACGAGCCGCGGCGTCGTGCGCTCGAAGGTCGCGCCGGTGAGATCGGCATCATCGAGCGGCCGCGTCAGGCCTTCGATCACCTCCTGCATGAAAGTGCGCCCGGTGATGGCGTCGTTGCCTTCGATGTAGCCGCGCAGCTCAGACGGGGTGCGGCCGACAACGGGTTGCGGCACGAAGGCCTGACGCAGATTCGGAATGCCGCGCAGCCGCGCCGTGGACTTCGCGACGCGGTGAAAGATATGCGTGTGGACTGCGATGGTCGGAACGCTGTTCTCGGCTTCCAGCAGTGAGGTCAACCCGACGACCGTCGGGCTACAGGAGCTTCAAAGCCCGACACCCAGGATGGCGGCATCGCCTTCGGCGCCGATCTTGGCGCGCATGTCGGGATCGTCCACCCAACTTTCGCGCGGCTTGATGATGCGTGTTTCCACGGCAGGCAGGTGGGCGGCGAACCACTCGCGCAACTGCTCCATGAAGACCGCGGAATTGTCGAACAGGCAATCGACAAGATAGAGGACCTTGCCGTCAAGGCTCTGGAGGCGCGACGCAAGACGCTTGCCGGTGACCTTCGGCGGATATCCACGGGGATCGTGAACGGTGAGCAGATCGGCCATGTGTTCCTCCGTCCGAAGATGTGCTTCGAGAAGCGCACCAACCGCCATCTTTCCGAGAAGGATTCCCAGACAGGACAGTCGCTATCCTGCGCCGCCATGAATCGCGAGTTTGATGGCGCAGAACCTCACTTCGCCAAGATAGAGCAGGCTGTCCTGATGGTTCAAGGGCAGGCTTGAGGGGAGAAAAGTGAAGGCAGGGACGCGCGAAGGTCTCAACCTGGCCTTGCAAGCCATTCTTGCCCGGAGCCCATGCAATCTGCGGACGGTCAGCCGTCCGTGTTGGTTTCCTGGACGCGACGCCGCAGAACCATTCAAGCGGCCAATGCGGGCGCGGCCTCAATCAAGATTCTCTTGAAGGCCGACCACATCGGAAGGACGCGATCGTCGGGCGGCAGATGCCGGCACAGAGCGCCGTGGCCCGCGTCTGGATCGCTATCGAACCTGATGTGCTCCACCAGGAAATGCTTGAATGCCTGTAGCGACGGCCCGTCCCAATGCGGCGCGTTGAGGATGGCCCCGAACACGCTCTCAAGTCCGCCATCCTCATAGCTGGCGATGCTCAACGCTTTGCTCGTGCGATCCATGGCGCGCATTTCCGCCAGATAGGATTGACCGATGGACTCGAGACGTCGCCGCCTGCCTTCTTCAATGCTCGTCAGCGCAATCGTCCGGCGCATGAACTCATCGTGATTCATCTTTTCGCCGGCCGCCGCGACGCCCGGCCAAGGCGAAAGGTTGTCGGTATCGCGCTCGCCGTGGTCGAGTTCCAGCAACCGCTCATCGTCGGGATAGAGACTGCGAGCCGTTTCAAGATTTTCCCGGAACTGGATCGAGAAAAAATAATAGACCCAGGCAACGTTGATGAGATCATCTCTATCGATGCGGTCCCATTTCAAACCGCAGATATCGTTGATCACTTTTTCATAGACAAAACCGGCTGTGCCGTCGCGAGATGAATGTGACAGTACTTGTTCGCGGTTCATCAAAAGCCCCAATAAAACCCGGCATTAAACTAGCACCTACACTAAAAGCTTATTCTGTTGGTGTCTATCCTGGTTGTTAGAATGTCATTAATCCAATTCAATACTTGCGTACCAGGCTCATCTGCTTGGAACGGCCCCGCGCTTGCCACGCCAGGAAGGGCGATTCCGGAGGTAGGCGGGTGCGGCAAGCGCACTGAGGAGGCCGCGGATTCGAGGCCGGCTAACCCTACGCAGCGCGGAAAACCCTAACGGCAGGTTGCCGAGCGCCTAGCCCTGGCTGTCCCCGGTCGCCCGGAGCGTCGGGATTTGTGTTCCGACATATACAGAAGCCAATTGCGGTAGATATGCGCCGCGTCTGAATGCCAAGTGTTCGTCAAGGTTGCGGCTATGCGGTCAGCAGGGAAGCTCGCAAGCTGCTCGCCATGGCGGTCTGAAAGCACCCGTTTTTGAAAGGCGGTCAGGAGTTCGACCGTCTCATCGTCGAAATATCCCCTTGGCATCGTTGGATAGGACTCTATTTCATGCCGAAGGAAGCGGCCGACATCCCTGCGATATTCGCCCAATAGGCTTTGTGCTTCGTATTCCGGATGCCCCTGAAAATATACGAACAGGCTTCCTTTCTGCTGCTTCACAAAGATGTCGACGCCAGCTTCGGCTGACTTGGTCAGAACCGTATAGCCGCCTGACGAAAGTGCGTCCTCGCGAACTTCGTTCCAGCGAGAATGTGGAACTTTCAGTTTCGACGGAACGCCCTGCATCAGGGGATGCTCGATGGTCCTCGTTTGTTCAAAAACGCCGAAGCACTTCTCACTGAGCCCATGCCGGTCGATGCCGTCCACGTGAAGGACGGCGCCATGCACGGCGAGGCAAGACCAAGCCGCCGAGACCGTATTTTCCTTCGCCCAGTCGATAACTTTGCCGAGTTGGCCCCAGTAGGGTTCCTCCGGCAGGTTCGGCGCTTGCGGTTCGGCGCCGGTGACGATGAGTCCATCGATCTGTCCGTTCCAGAGAACGCCGACATCGGAATAGAAACGGCTCATGTATTGGCGGCCCCAATCGCTCCGAGGAGCCGTTTGCAAAGTATAAAGCTGCAACCGAACCGGAAGGTCTCCGGCCGCGGCATTCAGCACTTCGAATATTTGCCGCTCAGTCGAAACCAGCGCCGAATCCGGCATATTGTTGATGAGGCCGAGGTTGATGCAACCGGCCAGTGTTCTGGACGAAGCCGGCTTGGCCTTGGCGCGATCTTTGTCGTTCCCCCTGAAGAGGTGATGGTCGCGCAGATCTATATCCATCAGGACAGGCATTGCAGGATGATTTTTTTAGGGTGCCATCAAAGTAGAACGTTGCTGACGGAGCCTCTATTTGGCGAGTTCATCTTGTCGCATCGAGCGCCTGATCGAGGTCGCCAATAATATCATCGATATGTTCGATTCCGACGCTCAGCCGGATCATTTCCGGCCTTACGCCGGCCTTCTCTTGCTCGTCGGCTGACATCTGCCTGTGCGTTGTGGAGGCCGGATGGCATGCCAGAGATTTTGCGTCGCCAATGTTCACCAATCGCTTGAACAATCCCAGTGCATTGTAGAATTTGCGGCCCGCTTCAAACCCCCCGGCGACGCCGAAAGTCAGCAGGGAACAAGCGCGGCCATCCAGGTATTTCTTGGCAAGCGTGTAATACGGACTGTCCGGAAATCCCGCGTAATTGACCCACGCGACCCTGCGATCGCCGCGGAGAAATTCGGCGACCTTTCCGGCATTTTCGACATGGCGCAGGACGCGCAGCGCAACCGTCTCGATACCCTGAAGCAGGAGGAAAGCGTTTAACGGCGACAGGATGGCGCCGGTGGTGCGCTGGCAGACGCTGCGGCAGCGTGCGATGTAGGCGGCGGGCCCATAGCGCTCGGTGTAGATCAAGCCATGATACGAGGGCTCCGGCTCGCTCATCATCGGAAAGCGCCGGCGATGCTTGCGCCAAGGGAATTTGCCGCTGTCCACGACGATCCCGCCAAGCGTGGTGCCGTGCCCGCCCATGAACTTGGTCAGGGAGTGCACCACGATATCCGCGCCGTGTTCGATCGGCCGCAGCAGGATCGGCGTCGGCACCGTGTTGTCCACGATCAAGGGCACGCCGTGCTTGTGGGCGACATTAGCCAGCGCTTCGATGTCGCAAATATTTCCCGCCGGATTGCCGACGCTTTCGCAAAACACCGCCCGCGTATCGTCATCGATCAATGACTCGACGGCGGACGGATGATCGCTCTCCGAAAACCGGACGGTAATTCCCTGCCGCGGCAGAATATGGGTGAACAGCGTGTGCGTGGTGCCATAGAGCTGCGGAACCGAAATGATATTAGTGCCCATATCCGCGATATTGATCACGGAATAATTTGTCGCCGCCTGGCCGGAGGCGACGCTGAGCGCCTCAATGCCTCCTTCGAGAGCGGCAACGCGCCGTTCGAGCACGGCGTTGGTCGGATTGCCTATTCGCGTGTATCGAAATCCCTCGACCTCCAAATTGAACAGCGCAGCTCCGTGCTCGGCGCTATCGAAGGCATAGGCCGCGGTCTGATAGATCGGAACCGCGACAGCCTTGGTGGTCGGATCGACTTCGTAGCCGCCGTGAACGGCGATGGTTTCGCGCTTCGTGTCGGCGGCTGCAGCACGCTTCAATGTGGTGGTCCGGCCTCGACGTGCAGAGGACCCAGTCTTCGCCTTCTTGGACTTGCTTGGCATTGAAGTTTCTGGTCACCTGCGAAGGGCGCTCAAAAATTCGAACGCGATCATGAGGCGCGATCTTCGGCACTTCCTACGGTACGATTGGCGCATCCATCAATATAAATTAAGATTCTTCAATAATAGCTTTAGCTGGTAAGCACGCACAGCTTGATCTCAAACATAATGTGAGAGAATATCCTAAAAAGATGAAATAAACTGCGGATGCCAAGGCGATGTCGATAAGAGAGACGATTATTTCCCAGATTGGCCAGATTGCCAAAGAGCAGAATAGTAAATTAGCACCGCTGACCGATGATCTGGTCTTGATGGAATCCGGGCTCGATTCGCTGGGCTTCGCCATTCTCGTGGCGCGTCTCGATGACACTTTGGGGATGGACCCCTTTACCACATCGAATGGCACGCATTTTCCGGTTACATTGAGCGAATTCATCAAGTTTTACGAAGACGCCAGCAAATAACGTTGAGCGAACGGAGTACGTTTATAATTTCTTAACGCTGCTGATCGCGCCCTCGCCTTACTCCGCTGCCTGCGTCGTCACGTGCTGGCGGAACTTCGGCATCACCTCTTGCACCAGAAGCCGCATGGATTGGCGCTCCCAATCGCCATTGGGGCCGCTCCAGTCAAGCCCGGTCATGAGCAGCGTGCCGAACGGTCCGACCGCATCGCGGAAGGCGATGAGCTTGTCGAGAAAAGTCTTCTCCGAGCCGTAGATCACGCAGCCTTCGGTGATGGCCTCGACCGTCGCGTGGTCGTCAGGCATGGCCGGATCCGGCTTGAGGACTGACAACAAGCCGACGCGCGACAGCACCTCGCGCATGTAGGTATAGAAGTAACGGTTCGAGCCCTTGACGTCGAAGACGCGATCGCGCGCCTCGGCCTCGCTTGGCGCCACCATGATGTTGCGCGCCACGCGCCAGTTTTCGCCATGCGCCGGCCTGCCGGCCTCGGTACAAGCCCGGCTGTAGGTATGCCAGTGCGACGCGATGGCGCTCTTGGGCACGTTATTGCCGGAGATGATGCCCCAGCCCTGCTGCGCGGCGATGCGCGCGGTCGGCGAGTCGCGGCTCGACAGCGAGGTCGAAATCGGCGGTCCCGGCTTCTGGAACGGCTTCGGCATGGTGCCGATGCCGAGTTGCGGGATGATTGCCTCCTTGAGGCGGACGTTCCGAAACTCGCCCTCGATGTCATAGGGCGGATCCTGCGACCAGATCCGCTGGATCATCGTGATGGATTCCCGAAACTTGCGTCCGCGCACGCCGCGGTCGGCATTGTCGAACAACTCGAAGTCGGAGAGGAGCCCGCCAGGCCCGACGCCAAGCATGAAGCGACCGCGACTCATGTGGTCGAATTGCGCGACCTCGGCCGCCACTTTCACCGGGTCGTGGTTCGGCAGGCAGATCACCGCAGTGCCGAAGCTCAAATTGGTCGTGCGCGACAGCAAGCTCGCCATGAACATCAGCGGGGAGGGGATCGGTTCGGTCGTCGCCGAGAAATGCTCGCCCAACCACAATTCGTCGAAGCCAAGCTTATCGGCATAAAGCGACTTTTCCTCGTCCTCGGCGAGTGTTTCCGTGAATGTGCGGGTCGGGGGATGCACCGGCATCATGAAGATTCCCAGACGCATCGATCTCCTCCGCTTGTTCCGCCCTCAGCGCCGCGGCACCGGTTTCCACACGATAGACGGTACAGGCCTCTTGTGAAGGGGGAGGAATGAGGTTCAGCGGCGTCTCGCGGCGCGGGCGGCGACTTGATCCGAATTGGCCGCTGTCGCAATGTTTCGCCGACAGGAGGAAGCGTCATGAGCGTCGCTGAACTGCGGCAGGCCGCAGCGCCCGCCGGTATTCCGACCGCCGATGAGTTGATTGCGCGCGCCCGGGCCTTGGCGCCGAAGCTTCGCGAACGCGCCGTCAAGGCCGAACGTGACCGCAACATTCCACTGGAATCGGTCGAGGAGTTCATTGCCGCCGGGCTCATTCATACGCTGCAGCCGAAGCGTTGGGGCGGTTACGAGCACGATCATGAAACGGCGTTCGACATCGCCGTCGAACTCGGCAAATCGACCTGCGGCTCCTCGGCTTGGTGCCTGAATTATCTCGCCGATCACGCCTGCATCCTGGCGCTGTTTCCGGAGGAAGCGCAGCACGACATCTGGAGCGACAACAAAGCGGCCTGCATCGCCACCTCGGCGGCGCCGACCGGCAAAGTCGCGGTGGCGCCCGGCGGCTATCGCCTTAACGGGCGCTGGTCGTGGTGCAGCGGCTTGCGGCATTCGCAATGGATCATGATTGGGGGGCTGGCGTTCCGCGAGGGCGAACACCATCCCGACATGCGGCTTTATCTGGTGCCGGTGTCGCAGGTGAAGCAGGACGATACCTGGTACTGCGCCGGGCTTCGCGGCAGCGGCTCCAATACGTCCGTGCTAGACGACGTGTTCGTGCCCGAGCACCGCAGCGTGTCCTTTTCGACATTGCGCGACGCCTGCTCGCCGGGGTCGAAATCCAACACCAATCCGATCTATCGAACGCCCTTCATCGCCGTGCACAGCTACGCGCTGCTCGCTCCCGTGCTCGGGCTTGCGCGCGGTGGCTATGCGGATTTCGTGCAGTGGACGCGCCAGCGCTATCTGACCTACACGCAGCTTGCCATCGCTCAGCATGTGCCGGTGCAGATTCGCGTCGCCGAGATTGCGGCGCGGATCGATGCCGCTGAACTGTTGGCCCGGCGCGCCTTCGCGAAAGCGCGCGAGGACTATACCGGCATGTCGCTCGAGACGCGGACCTTGCTGCGCCGCGACTTCACCTATGCGGTGCGCATGCTGCGTGAGGCGATGGACGATCTGGTCAAGATCAGCGGTTCAAGCGGGCTGATGGACGACAATCCGGTGCAGCGCTGCTGGCGCGACGTCCAGGCGATTTCCTCGCACGTAGTTATGAACTGGGACGTGCCGGCCGAGAATTTCGGCCGCATGGAATTCGGCCTCGGGCTCAATCCGGCTTACCCGATGTTTTGACGGCGGGGGCGCCGTCAATTCCAACGCCAGACGCCGTAGGCGTGGCCGTTCTGCATCTGCGGCGCCACATAGACCGGTTTGCGGTTGCCGATCGCGCCCAGCATGGCGATCCAGTTCAAAATCTCGCCGCCGACATTGCCGGCCTTGAGCATCTGATGCTGCGTCGACTCGGCGATAAGCCGGTCGATCTTCTGCTCTTCGAGATACTTGATGACGCGCATGGCCCAATCCGGATCGGGCACGCCGTCGGAGCGGCCGGGCGCCATGCGAGGACCGCCAACCTCCAGCGAGAAACTGCCGCTGCCCATGACGACGACGCGCAGCGGCACCGGCCAGGTCTCGATCGCGCGCGCCACGGTCTGGCCGAGTGCGAAGCAGCGCTCGGCCCTCGGCAGCGGCGGCAGATGCCCGCTGATGAAAAAGGGAATGACCGGCACATGCATGTCGGGCGTGAGGAAGTGCAGCGGCACTGTGACCGAGTGATCGACCGAGAAATGCTGGGTCATGGCGACGTCGTAGCCGGCTGCGATCGCGGTCGCGCGGATATGCCCCGCCAGCGCCGGCAGCGACGGGACGGTGTAGTTCGGTACGTCGCGCGGTTCGTCATTGGGCGCCTTGAAACTGCGGTCGATGCCAACGGCGAAGATCGGCAGATTGTCGAGGAAAAACGTGTTGAGATGATCGGTGTCGAACATCACGATCAGGTCCGGCCGCGTCGCCGCAAGCTCATTCTTCTGCGCGCCGAACAGCTTTGCGATCTCGCAGTCCGGTCCGTCGCGCTTGACGAAGAACGGAAAGATCGGCGTGTGCGGGACGCCGAACCCGGCAACGATTTGCGCCATCTTTGGATCTCCTACGCCGCCGGCTGGCCGATCTCATCGACCTTCACTGCGCGCATGCGCTGGTTATAGACCTCGACGTTGAGGCCGCAGACCTCGAAACGTGCGAGATAGGCCATCAGGAACCCGTTGGCGCCCATGCGAAAGAGTTCCCCGACGTCGCCGGCAAGCAGCGCGCGGCGCTCCGCCTCGGTGAGATCGAGCGGGGCCAGCGCGTTGCCTGGGTCCGCTTTCATGGCGGCGCGAAAGGCGTGGTCGCGCAAGATCTCGCGGCAGAGATAGTTCACGGCGAAGATGGTCATGATCGGCTCCGGTTGGCGCAGTATTTCTGGCACGACGGCGCGGCGATTGCCACCGCGCGCCGTCATTCGTAGACTTTTGAAAACTACCGGCGGCGGCAATACTGGAGCAAACGCCATGGATGCCATTGCGACCGCGCAGAAACAGCGCCGCAGGACCAATCCGATTTTCAACGACCGCAAGCTCAAGCTCGGCACCTTCGGGACCAATCTCGATCGCGGCTGCGCCATTTCGAGCATCGATGGCGTGCTGGAGATCAACTGGCCGAACACGCTCGAACTCGCCAGGATTTCTGAATCCATGGAATTCGAGGCGCTGGTCCCGATCGGGCGGTGGCAGGGCTTCGGCGGCGTGACGAATTTCAACGGTCCCGGCTTCGAGTGCTTCTCCTGGGCCTCGGCGGTCGGCGCCTCGACGCACTATTCCGGCATCTTCGCTACCTCGCATGTGCCGACCGTCCACCCGGTGATGGCGGCCAAACAATGCACCACCATCGATCACGTCACCGGCGGCCGCTTCGCGCTCAACATCGTCACCGGCTGGAACCGGCCCGAGATCGAGATGTTCGGCTCGCCGCTGATGGAGCACGACGATCGTTACGAATGCGCCGTGGAATGGCTGAATATTCTCAAGATGCTGTGGACGCGCGACGAGCCATTCGATTTTGAAGGCCGCTTCTACAACATCAAAAAGGGCTATCTCGAGCCGAAACCGATCCAGAAGCCGTTTCCGGCGGTGATGAACGCCGGCGGCTCCGAAAAGGGCCAGCACTTCGCCGCCAAGCATTGTGACATGGTCTATGTCGTGTTCGGCTCGCACGACTTCGACGACTGCAAGGCCAAGGTCGACAGCTACCGTGAATTGGCGCGCAAGGAATATGGCCGTGACATTCAGGTTTGGAGCTACGCGTATGTGGTGCAGGGCGACACCGAGAAGGAAGCGAAGGACTACTTCGAGGAATACGTGAACCAAAAAGGCGACTGGGAAGCCGTCACCAATCTGGTCGACACCATGATCGCTAATGCCAAGACGCTGCCGGCGCCGGTGCTCGCTGAAATGAAGAAGCATTTCATCGCCGGCTGGGGCGGCTATCCGCTGGTCGGCACGCCGGAGCAGATCGTCGACGGTCTGGTGCGGCTGTCGAAGATCGGACTCGACGGCACGCTTCTCAATTGGCCGCGCTATATCGAGGACCAGCGCTGGTTCAAGACGAACGTCTATCCGCTGGTGCAGCAGGCCGGCTTGCGGTGAGCGCGATGCAGAATGAAATCCCTCAGAAATATGGCCGGCTCGCATCGCGGCCGAGGCCGAGCTGCATGCGACCGTAATGGGTGAAATTGGTCTCGGTGTTCAGGCTGATATGCATAGACATGAAGTGGATATCGCGCCACGCGCGTTGGATCGGATGCGACGAGGTGAATCCCGCGGTTCCGCTCAAGGCGACCAATGTGTCGACTGCACTGACAGCAAGCTCAGACGCCCGCGCGAAGTCGCGTACCGAGCGCGCCAGCAGATCAGCAGAATAGTCCTGTGGCGCGTCGCTCACATGCACCGCCCGCTGCAGCAGAAGCTCGGCGGCGTCGAGATCGGCTGCTGCACGTGCCATGCGCACCTGCACGGAAATCTTCTCGGCCATCGACGAGCCGTCCTGCGCCCGGCGCGTCTTGGTCCATTCGCGAAAGATGTCATACGCGCCCTGCGCTGCGCCGAGCATCGGCGTTACAAAGCAGATCGGCGCATAGTAAAAGAACGGCGTATGGTAGATCGTGCCGGTGTTGACGTCGCCGCCCGGACCGACGCCGTCGCGCAAGTCCGAGAGGCTTAGCACGAGGCTTTTTGGTACGAAGACGTTGTCGGTCACGACCGTCTTGCTGCCGGTCGCCCGCATGCCGGCGGTGAACCAAGTGTCCCGGACGCTATATTGACCGGGCGGAACAAGGAAGAATTTCCATTGCGGCTCCGCGCCATCATGCGCCATGCCGCCAAGCATCACCCAGGGGCAGTGATCGATGCCGCTGGCGAAAGGCGAGCCCTGGCCCGAAATCCGGTAGCCGCCGTCCACGGGTGTGGCTTTCGTGGCTGGCACGAAGGATGCCGCGACGGGCACTTCGAGGCCGTCGGCCCACACGATTTTCTGTCCCGCCTCGGGGAATTGGCTGACCAAATGCGCGTGGTGCGTAATGAGGCCGCCGCACCAGCCGTGCGACGCATCAGCCTTGCTGAGTTCGCGCATGACCTCGAACCAGGTATCGAAGCCGAGCCCATAGCCGCCGATGCGGGTCGGCAGCAAAATCCGGGCGAAGCCGGCGTCGAGCATGTCGTCGATGGATTCCTGGGGTATGCGGCGTGCTTCTTCCGCCTTTTCGGCGCGCTCCGCGAAGCGCGGCGCCAGGGCGCGCGCTTTGTCGATCAACTCCTGCTTGGTCGCGCTCTCGGGGGCTGCCGGGGAGTGCGGCATGTGTTGTTCCTATGGCTGGGATGCGGGTTCCGTCGGGGCGAGCGCCAGACGGCGGCCGACCGGGAAAAGCTGCAAATCATAGCGCTGGATGATCCAGCCCCAAAGCCCCATCGGCGCTTTCAGCATGACCGCGATGGCGATTGCGCCCATCATCATCAGATAGATCGTCCCGTAATCGGCGAACAGCTCACGCAGAAAAATGAAGATCATCATGCCGATGAATGGCCCCTCGATGGTGCCGATGCCGCCGATCACGACCATGAAGATGACCACGACCGTCCAGTCGTTGATGCTGAAGCCGGCCTCCGGCGATATACGGAGCTTTTGCAGGAAGATCAGTCCGCCGATCAGGCCGGTGCAGGCCGCGGTCACGATGTAGACGATGAACTTGGTGCGAAAGGTGTTGACGCCGAGGCTCGCCGACGCCGGCTCCGAATCGCGGATCGCGGTCAGCGCGAGCCCGTGGCGTGAGCGCAGCAGCAGATAAACGACGGCAACGACCAAAAGCGAAATCGAAATCGTCATCAGATAAAGAACGGTGTCACGGGTCGAGCGGTCCGGCGAAATCTCACGCAAAATCGCCGGCGTCAGTGACAGGCCGGAGCCGCCGCCAAGCACGCTGATGAGGCTCGCCGAAAGCGCGAACACCTCAGACACGACCCAGGTGCCGACGGCAAAATAGGCGCCGCGCAGGCGGAACACCGCAAACGAGACCGGAATCGAGATGAGACCGGCGAACGGCGCGGCCAAGAGCAGCGCCAGATAGACGTTCATGTTCCATACGCCGGTCAGATAGAACAGCGCGTAGCCGCCAAGCCCGACATAGGCCTGCTGCCCGACGGAGACGAGGCCGGCATAGCCGGCCAGCAAATTCCAAAGCTGCGCCAGCGCGACGTAGTAGGCCATTTCGGCGATCAGCCGCATGTCGCCGGGATCGCCCCACAGCGGCATCGTCAAAAGCGCGAAAACCGCCGGAACGGCTAGGATGGCGAAGATACGGCTGACCTTGGTTCCACGCTCGACGCGGACCGTCTCCATTTCAGTCCCTCGTGCGCGGGAACAGTCCGCTCGGGCGGACAATGAGGATGATCAGAAAGGCGATGTGTCCGGCGAGGATTTGCCAAGTCGGGTTGAGCGCCGCGCCGACTGCCTGGGCGACGCCGAGGATGACACCGCCGACCAGCGTGCCCCACATGCTGCCAAGGCCGCCGATGATCACGGCCTCGAAAGCGAGGATCAGCCGGATCGGCCCTGCCGCGGGGTCGAAATTGGTGCGGATCGCGAACAAGACGCCGGCAATCGCGGTGAAGATCATCGCGATACCAAGCGCCACCGCGTAGAGCTTGCGGTTGTCGATGCCCATGAGTTCCGCGGTATCGGCATCATCGGAGACGGCGCGGAAGGCGCGGCCGAGGCGCGTGCTGTAGAACAACACCTGCAAGCCGCCGATGGAGAGGATGGCGACGGCAAAGACCAGAAGCGGATAGACGCCGATCGATATGCCGCCGGGAAGCCGCACGCTCGCGGTCTCGATGGCGCCTTCCTGAAGCCGATGGGTATAGGCGCCAAAGCCCTGCAGCAGGCCGTTCTGAATGATCACGGAAATGCCGAAGGTAACGAGAAGCGGCGGCAACAATCCGCCGCTCAATGTGGCATTGAGCAGTCCGCGTTGCATGACATAGCCGAGCACGAACATTGCCGGCACGACGATGATGAGGGTCGAGAACGGGTCGAGCCCGGTGCCTTGACTGACGACCAGGGACACATAGGCCGACAAGACGATGAAATCGCCGTGAGCAATATTGACGAGCCGCATGATGCCGAATGAGAGCGACAAGCCGATCGCGAATAGGGCATAGATGCCGCCAAGCAACATGCCCTGGATGATCGTGTTGAGCCATTCCATGGCGTGCCGCAGCCCTACAATCCGAAATACGCCGCGGTGAGCGCAGCGCGGTCGAAGTCCTTGGTGGGCGCACTCAGTGCGAGACGGCCTTCCTGCAAACAATAGAAGCGCGCCGACGCATCGAGCGCGCGATTGATGTCCTGCTCGACCAGCACAACCGTTGTGCCCTGGCCCGTGATGGAGCCGAGGCACGCATAGATGTCGCGGATGACTACGGGTGCCAACCCCAACGACAGTTCGTCGCACAAAAGAAGACGCGGATTCGACATCAAGGCGCGGCCGATGGCCGCCATCTGCTGCTGGCCGCCGGAGAGCGACGGCGCCGGCAGGCGGCGCAACTCCTCGATCCGCGGGAACAGTTCATAGACGCGCTTGAGGCTCCACGGACCAGGACGTTCGCTGTGGCCGCCAAGCAGCAAGTTCTCTTCGACCGAAAGGCTTTGAAACAGACGGCGGCCTTCCGGAACGAGCGCGATGCCGAGATGCACGATCTCGTGCGGTGTCATGCCGCCGATCGGCTTGCCGTCGAACATGATGGCTTCAGGCTCGGCCTCGAGCACGCCGGCGACCGCGCGCAGGAACGTCGTCTTGCCTGCACCGTTGGCGCCGATAATGGCAACGGTCTCGCCTTCCTCGATGCTCACATTGATGTCGAACAGCGCCTGGAAGTCGCCGTAGAAGGCCGAGAGATCGCGGGTTTGCAGCAGCGTCATGAAACGGGCATGCCCATATAGACTTCGCGTACGCGCGGCGTTGCCATCACCTCGCGCGGCTCGCCCTGCGCGAGGATTTGCCCGAAGTTCATCACGATCAGTCGGCTCGCCACGGAAAACAGCGCGTGGACGATATGCTCGATCCAGACGATGGTGGTGCCGCCGGCGTGAATGTCCTTGATGGTCTTCACCAGCTCGCCGCATTCATATTCGGTCAAGCCGCCGGCGATCTCGTCGAGTAGAAGAAGCTTCGGCTGCACGGCGAGCGCGCGGGCAAGCTCAAGCCGCTTGCGCTGAAGCAGCGTCAGCGCGCGCGCCGGCACGTTCGCCTTGTCGTAAAGTCCGGTGACTTTGAGCACGTCGCTGCAGCGCGCGTAGCTCGCCCGCTCGCTCATGCCGCCGCCGAAGATAGCGCCGACGAGAAGGTTCTCGAAAACGCTCATATTCGCGAACGGGTGCGGTATCTGATACGAGCGGCCGATGCCGAGACGAGAGCGCGCGTGCGGCGGTTTCGCCGTCATTTCCGCGCCGTCGAACACGATGCGTCCCCTGGTCGGCACGGCGTCGCCGGTGATCAGATTGAACAACGTGGTCTTGCCGGCGCCGTTGGGGCCGATCACGGCGAGTGCCTCACCGTTCGCGACGGTGACGCTGACGTCGTCCACGGCTTTGAGCGCGCCGTAGTACTTGCACACGCCGTTGAGCTGAAGAAGCGCGGTCATGGGCAACTTTCAGGGGCGACCGTTCCCCCGCCATCAGGCGGGGGAAGATCTATTCCGATTCGTCGGTGAAGGTCTCAGGAATATTGAATGGCCGAGAACGGCCTGTCGAGCGGGATGTTCGGAGCGGTCTTGTTGAAGACGATGTTCAGGTCGTACTTGAACTTTGCGCCCTTTTCCCACTGGCCGCCGACGAGCGGCGTGATGCACACATTCGGTACCGGATTGGTGGGGCCGCCCTTCCAGGTGATGGGACCGACGATCGACTGGTAATCGGTCTGTGCGATGGCGTCGCGGATCGCGGTCGGCTCGAGTTTTTTCGATCGCTTGAGAGCGTCGATCGCGACTTCGAGGTTGGCGTGCTTGAAACCGAGCGGCTGGGTCCACTGCTTGCCGCTCGCCTTCTCGTAGGCGTCGCAATATTGCTGCGCGGTCTGCCCGGTCAGGCTCGACTTGAACGGGTGATGGTGCGACCACCATACCTCGGTCGACATGCCGGCGCCGCGATCGCCCAGCGCCTCGACCGCGGTGGGGAACAACAAAGCCTTAGGCGGTGTCACGATCTTGGGGCGGTAGCCTTGCTGCGCGCATTGCGTCCAGAAGATCGCGAACTGCGGCGGATTGAAAATGCCGCAGGCGATGTCGCAATTGTTGTTCTTGAGCTCGGTGATCTGCGCCGTGAAGTCGTCGGCGAGCGGCGGATAGAGCCCAAGGTAATGCACGTCGAAGCCGTGGCTCTTGATGGTGGCCGGCAGTCCGTGCACAGGGTCGCTTGCCGCGACGCCGTCGGGATCGTTGGTCAGCATCACGCCTACCGACTTGTTGGTCGGCAATGTCAGCCACATCTCGGCGAACATGTTGGCGACCATGTCGAAGCCCCAGAAGAAGTGATAAGTCCAGTCGAACCCCTTCTTCGGGTCGCCCTTGCGGCCGAAGAACCACGCCTGCCATGGATCGTCCGAAGTGATGCAGGGCACGCCGGCGAGCTCGCATTGGTCGGCCACCGGATTGGTCGTGTCCGATGTCGACGACGCGATCATGATGTCGACTTTGTCGTTGTTGATGAGCTGCGTCGCAACTTCCGATGCGCGGTTCGGATTCGACTGGCTGTCCCGGTTGAGGATCTGCACCGGGTGCTTCTCGCCTGCGACCATGATGCCGTCGCCCAGCGCCTTGCTGACGCCGTCGGCGACCCATTTCGAGGGCTCCCCGAAGGCGGCGATCGGGCCGGTTTCCGGCGTGATCATGCCGATCTTGATAACTTTGCTGGCGGCGCGTGATGATTGAAACATCCACGGCGACGCGAGGGCGCTGGCGCCGCTTGCCGCGATCAGCTTGACGACCTTGCGGCGCTGGCGATCGACCGCGCCGCGCTTTCTCGTCGTTCCCCCCGATTGGATTCGCATGTTCGCATTCTCCCTTTGAAAGTGCCGTTGTCGCTTGGCAGCCCACTCGTGCGATGTGGTGGGACCCGCCCCATCAAGCGCCCATCATTGCAGACAATGGCAACTCCGCAAACGGGACATCGATAATAAATTTCGCCGCAGGTCCGCCGCGCCAATCGGGAGAGGGCGTCGGGCACCCCCGTGCCCGGATTTTGAGCAGAGGAGCCTTTGCAACCGCCGCGCTCAGATGCCGGCTGAGAGAGCTCTTAGAATTTTGGCTTCTGCCTGAGCAAAATATGCTACCAAACGGTCAACGGAAAAGGTCTTCAACTATTTTGGCCGAGCTTTCGGTATAGGCATTGAGCTGCTGCGGGCTGATAAAATTCTCCTCGACGCCCGCGTGAGACGGTACGATCGGAGCGATCGCCGCCAGCGGTTCGACGTCGCGCCGGACCGGCAGATATTCAGCATTGGCGAGAATCTGCTGTCCTTCCTTGGACAATAGGAAATCCATCAGCAATGCCGCGGCGTAGGGGTGGCGCGACCCCTTGGGGATCACCAGCGTGCCGGCCGAACTCGCGACCGGCGGCAGCAGTTGCGCGGCCACCGGAGCGCCCTTGCCGGCGCTGATGAGCGGATGGTGCGCGAAAATCTCGAGCGCGATCGGATATTCGCCGGCAATGACGCGGTCGACCAGGACGCGCGGATTGCCGGCACCGAAATTGACGATGTTCTGCGTGCGCAGGCGCTGCAGATAGGCCATGGTCTTGTCGTCACCCCAAGCGAGGCGGAGATTGGTGACGAAAAGCGCCGCGCCGATCGACGACAGCAGCGGCCATGCCATCTTGCCTTTCCATTTCTCGTCGAGCAGATCCTCGTAGGTCTTGGGCTGCGTGCCGGGCGGCACAAGCCGCGTGTTGTAGGCGATGCCGAAATAGCTCATGCGGGTCGGCACCCACAGATGATCGGGATCGCGCAATTTCTCCGGGATGCCGGCGATCTGCGGCGAGAAGATCGGTTGCGCCAGGCCGGCGCGCACCGCAAGCTCGCCGATGCCGGTACCCTCGATGATGTCGCCGACCGGATTGTTGGCGCGCATTTCGGCGGCGAGCTTGGTCTCGATCTCCTCGGAATCGGCGCGCCAATAGTTGATCTTTACGAATGGATATTTGGCCTGATACGCCGCCGTCAGCGGACGCAGCGCCTGATTAACGATCATCGCGGAGTAATAGGTGAGCGCGCCTTCTTTCTTGGCACCCTCGATAAGTTTCGCGGTGCGGTCGGGCCCCTGATAGGTCAGGATGGCCTCGTCGGCGTTCTGTGCGGTCGCAGCGTTCGGCAACAGCAAGGTCGCAAGCGCGAGTGTGAGCCACGCTATATTGCGTACAAGCATGGCGCGCTGCTCAGGCGCTCTTGCGCAGGGCTTGCGCCACCGTGGCGCCGGCCTTCGGCGTGACGCCGCAGCCGATCGCGTCGGAATGGTGCAGAACGCCGTCGACCAGCTTGAGTCCCTCCCAGTGATCTTCGGCGAGGCCGTCGAACTCGGAAAGCTCCGAGGCGTACCAGATACCCGGCAGCGCCGCCGCGAGCTGCATTGCGTGCGCCGCAAGCAGCATCGGGCCGACATGGGCGCCCATGCGGTATTTGACGCCGCCGGCTTCGCAGATTTGCGCCGCCGCATAGGTCTTGCGCAAGCCACCGAGCTTGGTGATCTTGAGACTGATGGCGTCGACGATGCGCTCGCGCACAAGGATCATGACCTGATCGAGCGAGTAGGCGGCTTCGTCGGCCTCGATAGTGATCGGCACCGCCTGCGTCACCGCCTTGAGGCCGAGGAGGTCGTTCGCCTTCACCGGCTGCTCGGCCAGATCGAGCCCGCTCGGCGCCATCAGGTTGAGCGCGCGAATGGCGTCTTTCGCCGCGTAAGACTGGTTGGCGTCGATCGTCAGATGCGCCTCGGGGCCGACTTCGGCGCGGATCGCCGCAACGCGCTCGACGTCCTCTTCGATGTCGCCGTGAACCTTGATCTTGAAATGGCGGACGCCCTTGTCAAAGAGCATGCGGGCGTTCTTCGCCATGTCGATCGGCGACTTGATCGGCAGGATGCGCAGCGTCGGAAATTCGCGCACCGCCGGCCCTCCGAACAGATCGCAGATCGGCACGCCCAGCCGGCGCGCCATCAGGTCGTGCAGCGCGCAGTCGATGCCGGATTTCGCTTGGTTGTTCCCCTCCATCATGTGATCGAGATCGTCGAGGATGCTGGCGATCTGCCGCGAGTCGCGGCCGATAAGCGGCTTGCACAGCCGGTCGAGCGCACCCTTCACAGCCTCATGCGGCGCGCCGTAGTGATTCATCGTCGAGGCATAGCCGTAACCGACCGTGCCGTCTTCGGCGCGGATGCTGACGATCCAGCCTTCGGTCGCCGGATTG
>DATJYT010000149.1:0-10708 GCA_035499475.1 Xanthobacteraceae bacterium
CGAATACGACAGCGCGCGCGCCGGCGGCTTCGAGCCGCTGCGGTTTCTGCCCAAGGGCAACAAGATCGTCGTGCTCGGCCTCATCACCACCAAATCGGGCAAGCTGGAGAAGAAAGACGACGTCAAGCGCCGCATCGAGGAAGCGACAAAATTTGCCGCGCTCGACCAGCTCTGCCTGTCGCCGCAATGCGGCTTCGCCTCGACCGAGGAGGGCAATGTGCTCGCCGAGGAGGAGCAATGGGCGAAGCTCAGGATGGTGGTTGAGCTGGCGGACGAGGTGTGGCGCTGACGCGAGGGTCTGGCGTTCTAATTTCCTCTTGTCTGTTACGATTACGTCCGGGGTCGCGACGCGAGGGTGCTGCCAGTCTGCAGTCCGCCGTAATCCGCCTGCTCGACAGCGGCCAAGACGCCATGTAGCGTCGGCATTACTCGATCGGCGCTGCTATCGGAATGGCGCACCTTGGCGCGTGGCGTTTCGCCAAGAGCAAAACAATCCGTTGAAAGGGATGGCATGCACCAGGCATTGACGCCGGTCGTTGCGGCGATTTTCGGCTTGGCGATTTTCGGCACGGCGCAGGCGGCGGACGGTACGTTTCGGGTCACGCTGCTCGGCTCCGGCGTGCCGGATCCTGATCCGGACCGTTTTAGCGCCAGCACGTTGATCGAAGCTGGCGGCCAGAAGCTGCTGTTCGATGTCGGCCGCGGTGCCACCATCCGCCTTTATCAGCTTCACATTCCGCTGTCGAAAATCGATGTCGTGTTCTTCACCCATTATCACTCCGATCACACCATCGGCCTTCCCGATCTGCTGTTGACCGGGTGGCTGCCGCCGCCTTTCGCGCACCGCACCGAGCCGCTTCATGTGATCGGCCCGGTCGGCGCCAAAAATCTCTTGTCGAATCTCGCTGCGGCCTACAGCGCCGACATCAACGGGCGCGAAGAGGACCAGCATCTGCCTCCTGAAGGCGTCGCCGCCAATGTCGAGGAGTTCACCCAGGACGGCGCCGTGTACGAGAAGGACGGCGTGAAAGTCACAGCCTTCGCGGTCGAGCACGGCATCAAGCCGGCCTGCGGCTACCGCGTCGATTACGATGGCCGATCGGTGCTGTTGTCGGGGGACACGCGCCTCAATGACAACGTCGTCAAGTATGGCGAGGGCGTCGATCTGCTGATCCATGAAGTTTTCGCCATCAACCCGGAATTGCTGAAGGTGGCGGCGTTCCAGAAAATCTTGTCGATCCATACGACACCGAGTCAGGCCGGAACTGTATTCCTGCGCACCCATCCCAAGCTCGCCGCCTATACCCACGTCGCCCAATTCGGCACGCCGGCGGCTCCGGCGCCGAGCCTCGCGGACATCGTGGCCGAGACACGGGCGACTTATCCGGGCCCGCTGGCGATCGGCCAGGATCTGATGACGTTCGACATCGGCGCCGCCGGCGTAGCCGTCTATGGCGCCGGCCGGTGAGGTCTGTTCGTCAGGCGGCTTTGAGGCTCGTGAGATTCAGGGGGACAAACACCATGACCAGGCGATTTTTGCGTGATCCTCTCTGCACCGCGCTGTTTTTGCTGTTCGCATCGGTCATCTTTGGTGCGCACAAGGATGCCCGTGCCCAGAATTTTCCGGCGGGCGTCATTCGCATCATCGCGCCGGTTTCGGTCTCGACGCCGCCGGACATCCTGGCGCGCATCGTTGCCAATGCGCTGGCCGAGGGCGAAGGCTGGAAAGTCGTCGTCGAAAACAAGCCCGGCGGCGTGATGAGCATCGGCGCCATGGAAGTCCTCAAGCAGCCCGCGGATGGCCAGACGATCCTGTCCGTGAGCTCGCCGGTCGCGGCAGCGCCGGCTCTCCTTCCTACTGCGACGTTCAGTTATGAGACCGACTTCGCGCCACTGATCCGCGTCGGGGCCGGCTACAACGTTCTGGTCGTCAATCCCGCCGTCCCGGTTCACACAGTGGCGGAGCTGGTCGCGTATCTGAAGAAGGACCCCGGCAAGCATACGTTCTCGTCGGGGGGCTTCGGCACGCCCGCGCATCTGATCGGCGAGATGTTCAAGCTCGAGACCGGCGTGGAGGCGACGCACGTGCCGTACAATCAATTTCCCCAGGCGATCGCCGACCTGGTTGCCGGCGTCAACACCTACCAGTTCATCACCATCCTGCCGGTGGTGCAGCTCATCCAAACCGGCAAGCTGCGCGCTCTGGCGGTGACCGGAACGAAGCGGGTCGCGGCGCTGCCCGACGTGCCGACCATCGCCGAGGCCGGATACCCGAAGCTGACCAGTGAGGACTGGGCCGGTTTTCTGCTGAAGGCTGGTACGCCGTCCGCCACGACTGCGCGTCTGAACGCCGCCATCAACAAAGCGCTCGCGACCGACAAGGTTCGCGAATCTCTGGCCAAGCTCGGCGTCGATCCGGGCGGCGGCACGCCACAAGAGTTCGGCGTGACGTTGCATTCCGAGATTGCGCGCTGGGGCAAGATCGTGAACGAAGCCGGCATCAAGATCGCGCAATGACGGCCGATTTCAGGGTGACCCTGCTCGGGACCGGCGTGCCGATCCCGAGCCCAGCGCGGTTCGGGCCGTGCACGCTGGTCGAAGCCGGCGATCAGAAATTCCTGATCGACGCCGGCCGCGGCGCGACGATCCGGCTCTATCAGCTCGAGATTCCCATCGGCCGAATCGATGTGCAGCTTCTCACGCACTATCACTCCGATCACACCTCGTGCCTGCCGGATGTCTGGCTTACCGGCTGGCTGGAATCCTTCTTCGGTACGCGCAAATCGCCGTACCGGGTTATCGGGCCGACCGGCGCCAGGAGGTTGATGGAGAATCTGGAACGCGCCTACGCCGACGACATCATGATCCGCGTCGCCGACGAACATCTGCCGCTGGAGGGCATTGCCACCGACGTCAGCGAGTTCGATTGCGACGGGCCGGTCTACGAGAAGAACGGCGTCAAAGTGATCGCCTTCGAGGTCGACCACGGCGACGTCATCAAGCCGTGCTACGGCTATCGTATCGAGTACGGCGGCCGCGTCGCGGTGTTCTCCAGCGATACGCGCTATAATCTGAACGTCATCAAATACGGCAAGGGCGCAGACCTGCTGGTGCACGAGGTCGCGATGGCGCGGCCCGAGCTGATGAAGGAAGCTTACATTCAGCGCATCATTGGCCACCACACGACGCCCTATGACTGCGGACGCGTGTTCGCGCAGACCAGGCCGAAGCTCGCCGCCTTCACTCACGTGGTTCAATTGGCGAGTCCCGCGGTGCCGCCGCCGACGCTGGAGGAACTCACCGCCGAGGTCCGGCGGACCTACCACGGTCCACTGGTGGTCGGCGAGGATTTGATGTCGTTCGAGATCGGCGAGATGGTGACCGTGAAGCGGTTGATGCCGGCCGGACAACGTGATCGCGATGATCAAGCAAGGCGTGATGGTTGGACCAGCAAGCGAGCAGACTGCGGAAATCGGCCGCAAATTCACCGGGCGTAAAATGCCTTGGTAGCCGGGTGGATTTGGCGAACGGTCGCGAGCGAGGGGTCGACGCCCGTAAAGCGCCAAAACCGCCAATATGTGACGGTCGTCACTGGGCCGGCTGGCGGGTGACAGTATTGTGACGCTTATCAGGTTTATGCCGAGAGCCGAGGATAATCAGATGCTGGCCGAAATCTTCATGATCCGCTTGGAAGCTGCAATGACGGCAACCACCGCGCAAAGGCCTGCAGCAGCGCGGTTTGTGCCTTTCGATAGGGGCTCCTTTGGTGGCTTCAAAGCCGACCGGGCCAGGCTGCAAAGACCTGCTCGCTAGGCCCTATTTCTTGGCGTTGGGGTCTTTCTTGGCGTTGGGGTCGGCTTTGGGCTTGATTTGCGCGAGTTCGCTGCTGAGCTTCTCCACCGTCGACTTAAGCGCGGCGATTTCGGCCTTGGCGGCAGTCAGATCGCGATCGGCAGCAGCCATCTTGTCCTGGGTTTCGCGGGCCAGTTTGTTCAGCGCCTGCTGAAGAAACTCGACATTCGCCTGCAGGCATCCGGTGCGGCGATCCATCTGTTTTTCGGCCGTGCAGACTTCCATGCCGCGAATGTCCTGCGCGGCTGCCGGCGATAGCATTGTCGGGAGCAGCAGGCCTGCAAGGCGCAGATATCGCGCCAGCCCGGGCCGTGGCCGCCAAGAGTGCTTTGCGCCCGAGAGCTTGCCCGATTCGGAGCCCATGGCATGGAGCCTATGCCATTGCTCGTTCGCTGTCCGCTTCCGGTCGGACAGGAGCGCAGGCGTTTTTAGTGTGATCGGACCACCAGCCAGACCAGGATCGATCGTTTTTTTGTCGGATCACGGCCTCGCGGCCGGTTCACCGCCGAGGACGACATTCTCTTTCAGGATGCGCGAGCGGCTGACGGACGGGGTCGCGGCCGGCCGCAGCGGGAACGTACCATTGTCGACGGTTGCCGCGAGCGGCGGCGCTTCCTCGGTAAAGGCCTGCTTGGCAAGGCTCGCGCCGCGCCACCGCGCGATGATCGCCTCGACCAGGTCGCGCGGCTCCGGCGGGCTGGCGCCGTCGTGGGTGTTGCGCACCGCGTCGCTGCTTGGAACGAGGTCGGCGGGCAATGGGCCGAAAATCATGCGTGCGGGCAGCGCGACGCCTTCGCCGAACGCCAGCACCTCGCGGTTTCCAAGCGACGGCACCAGCGCGACGAGGCTCGCCGCCGCGTCGGAAACCGCCGACCGCACGATGTCCTGATCACGGTCGTTCGCCATGCGCATGACGAACAAGGTGCTGCACTGGGAAATGATGGTTGGATCGAGCTCCGCCGGCCGCTGGCTGACCAGCGCCAGAAAGACGCCGCACTTGCGGCCTTCCTTGGCGATCCGCGACAGCGCGCGCCGCGTCGGGCCGAAACCGAGCGAGCGGTCTGCGGACGCATAACGGTGCGCTTCCTCGCAGACGAACAGCAGCGGAAACGCGCCTTCGCTCCACAGCCCGAACTCGAACGCCATGCGGCCGAGAACGGATACGACCGCATCGACGACCTCAGCGGGGAAGCCGCCGAGCTGCATGACGGTCATCGGCTTGCCGGACGGCGTCACCCGGAAAAGCTGGCAGATGGTGTCTGCCATCGTGTCGCCGCCCACATTGGCGTTCTCGAACATGAAGTTGTAGCGCGGATCGTTGCTGATCGTCTCGATCCGCGTCATCAGCTTGAAATACTTCATGCGCGAAGAACGGTTTTCGAGCTTGCCCATGCGCTCGTCGATCAGCGTCAGAAGGTCCGCGAGCCGATAGGGCACCGGCGTATCCATGGTGAAGCCCGAGGCTTTTGGATCGGGCCTCTTCAGACCGGGACGCACCGGCGCGGTCTGGTACTGCGCGTACATGAATTTCGCGATCGGGATCACCTCGGCGAGAATCTCCAGCGCCTCCTCGAAGCCGGGACGGCCGCCGAAAATGACGTCGACGATTTCCTCGAAGTTGAACAGCCAGAACGGCAGCTTCAGGTTTCCGGGATTGATGACCTGCGCCCATTCGCTGAAGCACTGGCCGTATTCGTTGTGGCCGTCGAGCACGAAGATGCGCAGGTTCGGGCGCGCCTTGAGGGTCTCGCGCAGGATGGTGGCGATGCCGCTCGATTTGCCGACGCCCGTGGTGCCGAACACTGCGAAATGCCGGCTCAACATTTCGTCGACCTGGACGCAGGCCGGCAGAGTGGCGTCCTGTTGCAGCGTGCCGATGACGATGCTCTGCGTTCCCCGCGCGCCGAAGATGACGCTCAGCGTCGCGCTGGAGACGGTGACGACCGGATCGCCGATCAGCGGATAGTCGGTGATGCCGCGGTTGAAGCGCGCCCCCTGCGCGCCCGTTTTCAACTCACCCATGAGGTCGAGCCTGGCGGTTCCGACATAGCCCTGCTGGCGGACGATATCCGGCACCTCGACGGAGACCTCGGTGACGAAGCCGATCAGGGTCGAGGCCTTGCTAGTGATCGCGAGAAACCTCCCGACGGTGGGCTTGGCGGCCTCATCGGGCGCGCCGCTGCGGCGCAGGACGCCGATCGTGGCCTCGGAGCCGCGCACCGACAGGACGCTGCCGACCGGCTGCTCGCGCAGCGGCATCGCGTTCGCCGAAGTCGCTCTTGCGCGATCGAGGTCCAATGCCGCCTCCGTTAGCTTCAAATCGAGGAGCAGCGAGCAGACCCGATCGATAGGAGATCAAGATATCCAGCCCTTTAAGGCGATCGCATAAAGTGATGTCCACGCCCTCTATGCTGAATAATGGATTGCGCAGACTATTAAGATTACTGCGATGCCCCGACATCGAGACTTATTTAACTGCGCCGGCGCCGCCCGCCGACGATCCGTCAGCGCTCGCGCCTTTGCCGGTGGCGGCGCCGCCCGCAGACGATCCGTCAGCGCTCGATCCCTTGCCGGCGTCAGCGCCGCCCGCTGACGAGTCGGAGCCCGATCCCTTGCCGGCGCCAGCGCCGCTTGCCGATGAGCCGTCAGAGCTTGATCCTTTGCCGGCGCCAGCGCCGCTCGCTGACGAGCCGGAGCCCGATCCCTTGCCAGCGCCTGCGCCGCTTGCCGATGAGCCGGAGCCCGATCCCTTGCCGGCGCCGGCGCCGCTTGCTGACGATCCGCCTGCGTTCGAGCCGGCGGCCGGTGAACCGAGGGTCGTGATCGCTCTCTGATGAATGCCCGAATTGATCTTGACTCCCGTCAGCGCACTCGATGCCGGCGCGAGCTTTGTTGCGCCGAGGCTCGGCGTGATGTGCGGAGCGATATGAGGCGTCACCATGTGGGGCGTCGATGTCTTGATCTCGAGCGCGTGCGCCATTCGAGCGGTCGTCATCATGACGAAGCAGAGAAGAAGACTGATTTTCGGAAACGAGGTGTTCATCGCGCCCATTGACTCAGCATATCACGGTTCAAAATGGACTTCGCCCCAGCCGATATCGAAGAATGAGGCTGCCCGAACCCGCCGCGGTCGGGCGCCTCTTTGGAGGCCGTTTGGTTCCCGCGAGAAAATTGACCTACGTCAAATGAGTCTCGCGCCTCATTGGATAGCTTGATTCATCAAGATCGGATGACGGCAGGGATTCAATAAAGGTGTGAGCCATGACGCAATCGCGGCCGAACGTGGTCATCGTTGGAGGGGGAATTGGCGGTCTGTTCGTAGCGAACGCGCTCACGACCCATGGAATCCCGGTGTCGGTTTACGAGCAGGCGCCCGCTCTCGGTGAGGTGGGAGCCGGCGTATACATTACCCCGAACAGCGTGCGTCATTTGCAGCGGGTGGGACTGGGCCCGGCCGTTGAAAAATGGGGCGCCAAGGTCGGCAGGAATTCGCGATACTTCCACCACGACGGCAGCCTCATCGCCCCGGTGCAGGTCACGGATTCGTCGGGCTGGAACGCCACTTACGGCATGCACCGTGCCGATCTCGTCGACATTCTGGCCAAGGCTTTGCCTGCCGGCGTGGTGCATACCGGGCACCGCTGCACCGGCTTTGATCGGGACGGCAACGTGGTGCGCGTGTCGTTCGCGAATGGAGCCAGTGTCGAGGGCGATATGGTGATCGGCGCCGACGGAATTCACTCCGTGCTGCGACCGAATGTGTTTCCTCCCGCACGGCCGGTCTTTTCGGGAACGGTTGCCTACCGCGGCGTGGTTCGGACCGAACTCGTGCCGGAATGGCCGGCCGAATCCTGGGAAATGTGGCTCGGCAAGGGTAAGCATTTCCTGACCTATCCGCTGCGCGCCGGGTCGCTGATCAATTTTGTCGGCTTCGTGCCGGCGGACGAGGCGATGAAGGAATCGTGGTCGGCCCCCGGCGATCCCGACGCGCTGCGCCGCGAATTTGCCGACTGGGATCCGCGCATCGTGTCGCTGCTGCGCCAGGTCGAAATAACGTTCCGGTCGGCTCTGTACGATCGCGACCCCAGTCCGGTCTGGACCCGAGGAAGGCTGACGCTGCTCGGCGATGCCGCGCACGCCATGCTGCCTCACCTCGGACAGGGGGCAAACCAGTCCATCGAAGACGGTATGGCGCTGGCGACGATTCTCGCCAATACCACCCGCGATAATATTCCGGGTGCGCTGCTCGCTTATGAGCGGCTTCGCCGTGAGCGGGCGGCGAAGGTCCAGTCCGGTGCGCGCGAGAACGGCCTGCGCTACGATTCATTTCACGCCGACCTCGATGTTCGCGACGCCGAAATCAGCGCCCACGCCGAATTTCGCAAACGTCTCTACGATCACGATGTCGTTCCGGAGGCGCGCGCGGCAGCGACGGAGTTGATCTGATGGCGCCGAGCCGAGGACGAAGTTAGCGGCAGTTTGGCCTGGGGTTAGTCCAACTTGATGTCGGCGGCCTTGATCACCTTGCGCCATTTCTCCGTTTCGGCCGCGAGGTAGCTGCCGAACGCCGCAGGCGTCATCGGCATCGGGACCGCACCGACGTCGGCCAATTGCGCCTTCATCTTCGGATCGTCGAGACCGGCGCCGATTTCCTTGTTGAGCTTGTCGATGATCTCGGTGGGCGTGCCTTGCGGCGCGCCCAGGCCGTACCAGCCGCTGGCCTCGTATCCCGGCACGAATTCGGCCACGGTCGGCAGGTCCGCCAGTGCCGTCTGGCGCGTCGCCGTGGTCACCGCGAGAGCGCGCAGCTTGCCGCTTTGGATATAGCTGATCGTCTGCGAAATCGGGCTGAAGACGACCTGCACCTGGCCGGCGAGCAGGTCGGGCAGGAAACTCGCGCGGTAGGGGACATGAACCATCTTGATTCCGGTCATGGCCATGAACAGCGCGCCGCACATATGGCTCAGGCTGCCGTTGCCGGACGACGCCATATTGATCTTGCCGGGATTGGCCTTGGCGTAGGTGATGAACTCCGGAACGCTCTTGGCCGGAAAAGACGGATTGACCACCATGACGTAAGGCGCAAGGCCGATGCCTGCGACCGGCGCGATATCGCGGAGGAAATTGAAATTTAGGTTGTTATAAAGCGAGGCGTTGGTGGTGGTCGATGGACTGACCAGAAGCAGCGTGTAGCCGTCGGGGGCCGATTTCACGACGACTTCGGTGCCGATATTGCCGCCGGCGCCCGGCCGGTTCTCGACGACGAACGATTCACCGAGATGGTCCGACAGCCTTTGCGCCGTCAGGCGCGCGACGATGTCGGACGCATTGCCGGCCGGAAATCCGACAATGATCCGCGTCGGCCGCGTCGGATAGTCGAGCGCCAAAGCGTTGCCGGCGGCGGCCGGCAGCGCCGCGGTGGCCGCGGCAAGATGAAGGAAGTGGCGGCGGTGAAATTTCATGGCGTTGCCCCGTTTGCCCACGCCTGAAAGACGTTCACTTTAAGCTTGATCGCGAAGCGCGTGACTATTTGTTCGTGCCCAGCGCATTTTTAGCCGCATCCATCACCGTCATTTCAAGGTTCAGGCGGCAATAATCTTCCACCTTGTCGATGTCGCGTTCCATGCGGCCGAGGTCGACAACGGTATTGTGCTGCCTGCCGTTGTAGAAGCCGCTCAGCCAGACCGCGATCGATTTTGTCGGGGCGATCTTGTCGAACAGAAATTCGTTGCAGGAGATCTTTGCTACGTCGACTTTCGCCTGCGCCCGCGCCGGGACTGTGACGAGCACGGCCTGCGCACCGAGGACGACCGCACCAAGCACGATATTCAACGCCTTCATCACTTCGCTCCGAATGTCAGAATCCGCGATCACACCTCGTTAACGGATCACGCAACGAGGCTTATTTCTCCGAGCCAAGCTCGCTTCGAACCGCATCCATGAGCGTTGCTTCGAGGTTTGACCGGCAATAGGCAGCGACTTTGTCCGCGATCTTTTGCACCGTGCTGGTCTCAACGACGGTATCGTTGCGCGTGCCGTTGTAATAGCCGCTCAGCCACAGCGCCAGATGATCCCTGCGGATGATGTCGCCGATCAGAAATTGCTTGCACGAGAGCTTTGCAATATCGATTTCCTGCGCCGGTGCGGCCGTGGCCGCAAGAAACGCGAATATCGAAAACGACATAAAACGCAAAGCTTTCATGAGACGGTCTCCGATTCCCTCAAGGCTCCTGGCGCGCCGGCCGCCGAGGCGCATTTCGGCACATGATTCACGCAAGATCAACGCGTATAAGACCAATACGGCACCTATCCCAACATACCTGTCCCTGAATTGAGGAGTGCGCCGACGATGGGCTTTTTGGACATGCGGCAATGGATGGCGCAGCTCGAGCAGCACGGCGAGCTGCGTCGTATCAAGGCCGAGGTCGACTGGGACCGCGAGATCGGCGCGGTGACGCGCCGCGTTCTCGAGAAGAAAGGCCCCGCGCTCTTGTTCGAGAACATCAAGGGTTATACGGACGGCCGCTGCACGAAACTCTTTGCCAGCGGCCTTGGCGCGCGGTCGCGCCTGGCGCTGGCGCTCGGCTTTCCGGGCGACACGCCCAATCGCGAGCTCGTCCAGCACGTGATGAAGAAAAACCGCGAGACCCTCCCGCCCAGGATTGTCGGCACCGGGCCGGTGAAGGAGGTCATCATCCGCGGTAACGACATCGATCAGACGGAATTTCCTGTGCCCAAATGGCACTATCTCGAAGGCGGCCGCTACATCCACACCTTCTCGTCGATCGTGACGCGCGATCCCGACACCGGCGTGATGAATGTCGGCATGTACCGCGGCATGATCGGGCAGAAGGAC
>DATJYT010000150.1:0-9813 GCA_035499475.1 Xanthobacteraceae bacterium
GTGTCGACGGCGTTGCGCTCGATCGCAAATTTATTGAGCGCAACCAAAGACGAGGCGCCGCAGTCGATGAGGGCGTTGATCCGGTCCCCGACCAGGTGAAAGCACGTGTTAAAGCGTCCTCCCGAGCCGAAGGCATCGCCGCAACCGACAAACTGCAAACGCATGTGTCGCAAAGTCCCCACCGGCCAACGGCCGCGTCTCCCGCAGAATTGGCTATGGTCCTACTTTCAGATGAATTGTCTCTTTAACGTGGAACAAGGTCAGTGATGGGGATCACAGCCATGGCGATCCATCCGCAACTCGGAAGAACCGCTCAAGTCACTGTGTTCTCACAGTTTTTTTACCTTTAGCGGCTTCATTCGGACAGCGTGAGGTCTGGCGGCTGCCGCCGCCCCGCCGGCTGGCACGGGGTTGCGCACTACGCCATGATCGCACCATAAACTGCGGCATCCTGCCGTTTGGGACGTTCGTCTGCAGGGGACGGTCGCGTGCACTTTCGATCAAATCGTTTCGCCGCACTGGCGGCGCTGACGATGGGCGCGGCGCTTGCCGGCTGCGCCAACGTCGAGTTCGATACGCACGAGTGGTTTTCCCGGCCGGCTGATTTCTTCGGCCGCAACGCCGGCGGCTATTCCTACACCGAACTGAAGGAAACACGACGGGAGCGGCCGATTACCGCAAACGATCTGGTCAATGCCAATGGGTCTTGCCCGCCTCCGGCGGCACCGCCGCCGCAAGCATCATCGGGCAATTCTCCCGGTGCGACCGCTCCGGCGTCGCCCGACGCATCATCCCTGCTGGGCGGCGGCCTCGCATTGGGCATGAGCGAATGCGACATCGTCTATCGTGCCGGCCAGCCGACGTCCGTCCAGCTCGGTCAGACCTCCTACGGCGAACGTACGGCCGTGCTCACGTTTCAGAGCGGCCCGCGGCCCGGCATCTATCGGTTTGAGGGCGGCCGCCTGATGGAAATGGATCGCATCGCCGAGTCGTCGCCGCCGCCGACCACAAACAAGAAGCCGGCCAAAGCCAAGAAACCGGCCAAAAGCAACAATGCGGCGTGAGAGCGGACTGCCGCGCAGGCCCTCTTGAAAAGGAAAACCCCGGCCTCTCGCGAGGCCGGGGCTGTCGTACGCAGCGAATGCGTGCTCGATTCAGTAGCAGCGGTTGATCCAGCGCAGCGCCGGGCCGTAGGGGGTGGCGACCCAGGTCCGTACCATGCACCCGCCGTAGACGGGGCCGGCATAAACCCGGAAGCCTGGCCGGTACCAGCCGCCATGCCAGCCGTAACCGTGCCAACCCCAGGCGGAAGCGGATGTCGGTGCGAGTGCGGTGGCGCCGAGCGCGGCGGCAGCGGTGATCGCTAGTATTGTCTTGCGCAGCATGTGAGGTCTCCTTGGTTTGACCGTGTTTGCACGCGGTTATGGTTGGGTCGGGCTAACAGGCCCGCAGGTTCATGCGCTCAAAATAAGATTCGCCGCTGAACCCGCCCTGATGACCGGGTTTATTGCCGATTTAACAATCTGAATTTGATGGCGCTTCGCCATTCACTTTGCGTTCATTCAGCGTTAACGCCGGCTTGCTGCAAGGAATTGCGGAGGCTATAAGCCGCCTCGTTTTCGCACCGCTTCGATATTCCCCTCATAAGGATGACCTGATGACGATCGAGCGTACGTTTTCGATCATCAAACCGGACGCTACGTCCCGCAACGTGACCGGCGCTATCAACGCAATGATCGAGAAAGCGGGTTTGCGGATCGTGGCGCAGAAGCGCATCCGCATGAGCCGCGAGCAGGCCGAGACATTTTACGCGGTGCACCGTCAGCGTCCGTTTTTCGGCGAGCTGGTCGACTTCATGATTTCCGGACCGGTGGTCGTTCAGGTGTTGGAAGGCGACAACGCGATTGCGGCCTATCGCGACCTGATGGGCGCGACCGATCCGGCCAAGGCGGCGCCCGGAACGATCCGCAAAGCCGTGGCCAAGTCCATCGGCGAGAACTCCGTACACGGCTCGGACGCTGCCGATACCGCCGCCAAAGAGATCGCGCAATTTTTTTCGGGCAACGAGATCGTCGGCTGAGCTTCGGCCCGCTGCATCGGCACCCGGCGCGCCGTTGAGACGTTGTACCGCGTTAGCCGCAAGCGGCGGGAGATCGCGGAGGGACGGTGAGCTCAATCGCGCAATATCTCGATCCCGGGCTATGGCGCGACATGCTTTATGCGACCTTCAGCAACTCGGCGCATTCGGCGTTTTGGGTCGCGATCGCGCAGATTGTCCTGATCAACATCACTTTGTCGGGTGACAACGCCGTCGTCATCGCAATGGCGTGTCGCGGTCTGCCTCCGCGGCAACGGTTGTGGGGGCTGGTGATCGGCGAAGGTCTCGCCGTCATTTGTCTGATCGTCTTCACGGCGATCGTGACGCGGCTTCTGACGCTGCCCTATGTGAAGCTCGGCGGCGGACTGGCGCTGCTCTTTATCGCGGCGAGGCTCCTGCTGCCCGAACGGGACGATCGGGATGAAGTCGAGACAACGGCGCGCTTGTGGCGCGCGGTGTGGCTCGTGCTGGCGGCCGACATCGTCATGAGCCTCGACAACATCATTGCCATCGCCGCCGTAGCGCAAGGCAATGTTGCTTTGCTTGCAATCGGGCTTGCCATCTGCATTCCGATCATCGTAGCGGGTGCCGCGCTCATAGCAGCGCTGCTTGATCGTTTCCCGATCCTGGTCTGGGCCGGCGCGGCGCTGCTCGGATGGCTCGCCGGCGGGGTCATACCAACCGATCCGGCGCTCTCCGGCTACGTGAAAACCGCACTCAGCGAATCTCTTGCCGCGCGTGCCGAACTTGCGGCGTCCGGACTTGGCGCCGTCCTCGTCGTCGCGCTCGGCGGCCTGTGGCGGAAATCACGCCTCGCGAAGATGCACACGGCGCCCGGAGGCGAATAGGTCTCGGCATGCTGAGAGCGTGCATAATTGGTTGAGGCCGGTGCGCATTCAGCGCGATATGCGCGATCGAATCGATGCAACGACGCTGCGAATTTTCGGCATCGTGCAGCCATGGTTGCGCCGTATTTATCCGGCTTGCTGATAAGGCAATCGGATTTGGGGGCCATCCGACCGGTGCCGTCTACCGACGCAATCGTATCGGACTTTCTCCAAAATCTGGCTTGTGGCGTGGTTCGCCGTGTTGCACGCGGCGTGCATTGGCGAGTTCCACGTCATCGCTGGCATCTGGAATGATTTGGGAGACAGACGATGCAGAAAGGCACCGTCAAGTGGTTCAATCCGACCAAAGGCTACGGGTTCATCAAGCCATCGAGTGGTGACAAGGACGTATTCGTCCACATTTCGGCCGTGGAGCGCGCCGGTCTGCGAAGCCTCAATGAGGGTCAGACCGTCGAGTACGAGCTTGTGACCAATCGCGGCCGGACCTCGGCGGAAAATCTCAAAGTGGCGTGAGTGAAATCCGCGACAGCGCGGTTCTCGTAGCCCCCGGCATCACCGCCGGGGGTTTTGTTTTATCGCGCCGCCGCGCCGGCCGCCGCGGGTGTCACGCGGCCTTCGGCGACGAGGCGCAGAGCCTGTGGATAAATCCGGTGCTCAACCTCGAGCACGCGCCGCGCCAGCGTTTCCTCGGTGTCGCCCTTGAGAATGGGAACGGCCTCCTGCACGACGATCGGTCCGGAATCCATTTCGGGAACGACGAAATGCACGGTCGCGCCGTGTTGCTTCGCGCCGGCTTCGAGGGCGCGGCGATGGGTGTGCAATCCCTTGAATTGCGGCAGCAGTGCCGGATGAATGTTCAGCATCCGGCCGTTCCATCGCGTAACGAACCAGGGCGTCAGCAGCCGCATGAAGCCCGCGAGGCAAATCAGATCGATCTTGTGCGCGGCAAGTTCCGCGTCGAGCGCGCGCTCGAATTTCTCGCGATCGTCGTCGAACAACGTGTGATCGACGATCGTGGTGGCGATACCGGCATTCTTTGCGTGCGCGAGCCCTGCCGCATCGGGCCGGTTCGACAGCACAAGTACAATCTCCGCCGGATAGTCTTTCGCCTTGGCGGCCTCGATCAGCGCTACCATGTTCGAGCCGCGGCCGGAAATGAGAACGGCGACACGTTTTTTGGCCATCCGCGTCACCGGGAGAGATCGAGGCGTCCGCGATAAATGACACGCTCGCCACCGGGCGCCGCAACGACCTCGCCGAGCCGCACGACCGTCTCGCCGTTCGCCGCGAAGCGATGGCTCGCCGCCTGCGCGCCGCCCGAATCGACAATCGCGATCATGCCGATACCGCAATTGAATGTACGCAGCATCTCGCGCTCGCCGATCTTGCCGCTCGCTGCGAGCCATTTGAACACCGGCAGAACCGGCACGCGATCGAGATCGAGCGATGCCGCAAGCTCTTCCGGCAACACACGCGGAATATTCTCGGTAAAGCCGCCGCCGGTTATGTGGGCGAGCGCCTTCACGGCTTCGGTCTCGCGGATCGCGGCAAGGCACGAGCGCACGTAGAGCCGCGTCGGCGTCAGCAGAGCTTCGCCGAGACTTTTTGATGGCGCAAACGGCGCGGGCTGGTCCCAGCTCAATCCGGCTTCGGCGGCGACGCGCCGCACCAGCGAAAATCCGTTGGAATGAACGCCGGTCGCTGCGAGCCCCAGGATCGCGTCGCCGGCGGCGACGTCCTTGCGCGGCAACAAACCGTTGCGATCGACCGCACCGACGGCGAAGCCGGCAAGGTCGTAGTCGCCGGTCCGATAAAGTCCCGGCATCTCCGCGGTCTCGCCGCCGATGAGGGCGCAACGCGTCTCGCGACATGCCGTCGCGATGCCCGACACCACCTGCGCGCCCACGGCCGGATCAAGCTTGCCGCAGGCGAAGTAATCAAGGAAGAACAGCGGCTCGGCGCCT
Organism: Xanthobacteraceae bacterium; assembly: GCA_035499475.1. Lineage (GTDB taxonomy): Bacteria > Pseudomonadota > Alphaproteobacteria > Rhizobiales > Xanthobacteraceae > BOG-931. Next base: position 4,911 of record DATJYT010000150.1, read on the forward strand.
TGCACCACGAGATCGTTTACCGACATGGCGACGAGATCGATGCCGATCGTATCGTGGCGCGCCGTCTCGATCGCGATCTTGACCTTGGTGCCGACACCGTCGGTGGCGGCGACCAGCAGCGGGTCGGAAAAGCCCGCGGCCTTGAGATCGAACAGGCCGCCGAAACCGCCGATTTCCGAGTCGGCGCCCGCGCGGGCGGTTCGGCGCACCAGCGGCTTGATCAATTCCACCATGCGGTTGCCCGCGTCGATATCGACGCCGGCGGCCGCGTAGCGTGCATCATCCACGGAGGCACCAAATCGTTGCGCTTTTCGCTCCCGGGCGGGGAGGTCAGCGCCTCCTACGTCGGAATCGCGGGGTGTGCAAGCGCGCGGCCGCCGTTATATTGGCGCGCTCGAGAACGGCGCGGGAGAGCAACGTGCCGCAAGCCGGGGCGAAGTGTGAGCATCCCGAATCTCATCACTTTGGGCCGCATCCTGTTGGTGCCGGTCGTGGTCTGGGCGATCACGTCGGGCGAGATGCGTATTGCCTTTCTGTTGTTTCTGGCGGCAGGCGTTAGCGACGCGGTTGACGGCTTTCTTGCCAAGCGGTTCCACATGGCGAGCGAGCTCGGCGCTTATCTCGACCCCTTGGCCGACAAGGCGCTGATCGTCTCGATCTACGTTTCGCTCGGTATCGCCGGCGTGCTGCCGATTGCGCTCGTCATCCTGGTGGTGTCACGCGACATCATGATTGTCGGCGCCTTCCTGCTGTCCTGGCTCGTCGATCGGCCGATGAAGGTCAAGCCGCTCCTGGTCTCGAAGGCAAACACCGTCGCGCAAATCTTGCTGGCGACGCTGGTGTTGGCGGAGCAGGGCTTCGGCTTCGATTTTAACGTGGTGACGAAACTCACCATGGTCTTGGTTGCTGTCTTGACCTTGGTTTCGATCGCCTTCTATCTCGCCGAATGGGTCCGCCATATGAACTCGTTCGGGGCCGGCCACTGACGGTAGGGCCGAAGGGGCGCCATGCAGTTTGAGCGGCACGTCGTGTTCTGGATCGTCGCGCTCGCTGTCTTCATCGGCTTGCTGTGGCTGTTGAGTCCGATCCTGCTGCCGTTCGTCCTCGGCATGGCGCTCGCCTACGTCCTCGATCCGCTCGCCAATCGGCTGGCTAAGCACGGCATGAGCCGGTTTGTTGCCGCGCTGATCATCCTCGGCGGCTTCGTGCTGGCCGCAGTGCTGCTGCTTGCTCTCTTCGCACCGCTCTTGGTGCGGCAGTTATCAGGTTTTATCGACAACGCGCCGGCCTACGTCCAGCGCATCCAGGGCCTCGTCAGCGATCCGGCACATCCGTGGCTCAAGCGATTGGTCGGCGACAATCTCGTCGGCGCCGATAAGTCGGTCGGCGATCTGATGAATCAGGCGATGGGCTACGTGACAGCATTCCTCGCCTCGCTATGGGCGAAAGGCCAGGCGCTGATCTCGATCTTCTCGCTTGTGATCATTGCGCCTGTGGTCGCCTTCTATCTGATCTGCGACTGGGACCGCATGGTGGATAGCCTCGACAGCCTGATCCCGCTGCCGCAGCGCGACACCGTGCGCAGCCTCGGCCGCGAGATCGACGCGACCATTTCGGCCTATGTGCGCGGCCAGTCGGGTGTCTGCCTCATTCTCGGCTCGTATTACGCGCTGGGCTTGACGCTTGCAGGATTGAGCTTCGGGCTGCTGATAGGGGTCCTGGCCGGGCTCATCAGCTTCATCCCCTATGTCGGCTCGTTGACCGCGCTGGTGCTTTCGCTTGGCATTGCCGTCGCCCAATTCTTTCCGGAATGGAGCTCGATCCTGATCGTCGCCGGCGTCGTCCTGTTCGGCCAATTTCTGGAGGGCAATGTGCTGGCGCCGAAAATGGTCGGGGAAAGCGTCGGCCTGCACCCGGTCTGGCTGATGTTCGCATTGTTTGCGTTCGGCTATCTGTTCGGATTCGTGGGCCTGCTGCTTGCCGTGCCGCTGGCGGCGTCGGCCGGCGTGCTGACGCGCTTCGCGCTGCGGCGCTACCGCGAAAGCCCGATTTACACCGGACAGCCATGAATTCGCCGCCGCGCCAACTCGCGCTCGCCCTCGATCATACCGAGAGCTACGGGCGCGATGACTTTCTGCCGGGGCCCGGCAATGCCAGTGCGCTTGAGCTCATCGACTGCTGGCCCGATTGGCCGGCGAACAATGTCGTGCTGATCGGCCCCGAGGGATCCGGCAAGACGCATCTCGCAACTATCTGGGCGACTGCTGCGGGAGCGCGTGTCATTTCCGCCCGCGCCCTTGGCGAAGGCAACCTGCGTCAGGCGCTCGCGACCGGAGCTCTGGTGGTCGAGAACGCCGCGGAGACGACCGACGAACGCGCGCTGTTTCATCTCATCAACCTCGCGCGCGAGGAGAGGGCTTTCTTGCTGCTGACCGCGCGCATGCCGCCGTCGGCGTGGCTGCTCACCATCCCCGACGTCATCTCGCGACTGCGTGCGATGCCGGCGGTAACGCTTCAGGCTCCCGACGACGTGATGCTGCGCGCGGTCATGGTGAAGCTCGCCGCCGATCGCCAACTCGCGCTCGATGAAAGCGTGGTGAATTATCTCTCCACGCGGATCGAGCGCTCGTTCGCCGCGGCGCGCGCCGCGGTGATCGCGCTCGACAATGAGGCTTTGCGCCAGGGGCGGCCGGCCTCACGCGCGCTGGCGGCGGAAATGTTCCGCGGCACGGCGTGAAAGCCTGACCCGATCGAGTGGCTTGACGGCAGCGTGGCCCGGCCGCGTTATGTGAAAGGACGCGTTGTCATCGAATTGTAACAACTGGTGGCGATCATGGCTGCCGCGGAGCGCGCATTCGAGATGGCCAATAGAGGCCAAGCTGCTGTTTTTGCGTTGGAATCTGGCCCCTCCCAGGCGCCGGAGGAGCCCGTGCGCGGCATCGATCCGACGCTCGCCACAAGTCCCGACCGGTTCATCAATCGGGAGTTGTCTTGGCTGAATTTCAACCGGCGCGTGCTGGAGGAGTCCGCCAACCGCGGCCATCCGCTGCTGGAGCGGATCAAGTTCCTGGCGATCTCGGCCAACAACCTCGACGAATTCTTCATGGTCCGCGTCGCCGGCCTTGGCGCCCAGGTGCGCGCCGGCATCGCAGAAAAAAGCCCGGAGGGACTGACGCCCGCCGAGCAGCTCGTGCGCATTTCCGAGGCCGTCGTGCGTCTCGTCGAAGATCAGCAGGAGCAGTGGCGCGAGCTGCGCCCGGCGCTGGCGCAGGCCGGCATCGTCCTTGTCGACGGCACCGATGTCACCAAGGCGGAAAAGGCTTGGCTCGAAGATTATTTTCTGGCCCACGTCTTTCCGCTGCTGACGCCGCTTGCGGTCGATCCAGCCCATCCGTTCCCGTTCATTCCCAATCTCGGCTTCTCCATCGCCTTGCAGCTGGCGCGCACCAAAGACGGCAAGGCGATGAATGCGCTGATCCGCATGCCCAACCGCATCGAGCGTTTCGTGCGGCTGCCGCAGAGCGGGGAGGGCGGGCAGGTTCGCCTGATCTCGATCGAGGGCGCCACCAGCCTTTTCATCGGCAAGCTGTTTCCCGGCTATGCCGTAAAGGGCGTCGGCGCGTTTCGCGTCATCCGCGACTCCGAAGTGGAAATCCTCGAAGAGGCCGAAGATCTGGTGCGGTTGTTCGAGACCGCGCTCAAGCGCCGGCGCCGCGGCATCGTCATCCGGCTCGATATCGAGGCGATGATGCCGGCCGAGTTGCAGCGTTTCGTGCAACGCGCGCTCGGCGCCGCCGATGAAAGCGTATTCAGGGTCGACGGCGTGTTGGCACTCAACGAAATGTCGCAGCTGGCGAGCCTCAACAGGCCCGATCTCGAATTCGTGCCCTATGCGCCGCGTTATCCGGAGCGCGTCCGCGACCACGGCGGCGATTGCTTCGCGGCGATCCGGCAGAAGGATTTCATCATTCACCATCCCTACGAGTCGTTCGACGTGGTGGTGAACTTCCTGCAGCAGGCCGCGCGCGATCCGGACGTGGTCGCGATCAAGCAGACGCTCTACCGCACCTCGGCCGATTCTCAGATCGTCAAGGAGCTTGCCGAGGCAGCCGAAGCCGGCAAATCCGTTACCGCGGTCGTGGAACTCAAGGCACGCTTCGACGAGGAGGCCAATATCCGCTGGGCGCGCGATCTCGAGCGCGCCGGCGTGCAAGTGGTTTACGGCTTCATCGAGTTGAAGACCCACGCCAAGCTTTCGCTGGTCGTCCGCCGCGAGGGCGCTTCGCTTGCCTCCTACGTGCATGTCGGCACCGGCAATTATCATCCGGTGACGGCGCGCATCTATACGGACTTGTCGTTCTTCACGTCCGATCCGGTCATCGCCCGCGACGTCGGGCGGATCTTCAACTTCATCACCGGCTATGCCGAGCCGGCCGAGCTCGAGCGCATGGCGGTGTCTCCGCTGACGCTGCGCAAGCGCATCCACGCCCATATCGAGGAAGAGATCGCCAACGCCAAGGCCGGCCGACCGTCGGGCATCTGGATGAAGATGAACGCGCTGGTCGATCCCGACATCATCGACGCGCTCTACAAGGCCTCCGGCGCCGGCGTGCCGATCGAGCTCGTCGTGCGCGGCATCTGCTGCTTGCGGCCCGGGGTCCCCGGCCTCTCGGACAATATTCGCGTCAAGTCCATCATCGGACGCTTTCTCGAGCACGGCCGTATCTATTGCTTCGGCGCCGGCCACAGCCTGCCGCATCCGAAGGCCGCGGTTTACATTTCCTCGGCCGACATGATGCCGCGCAATCTCGACCGCCGCGTCGAGGCGCTGTGCCCGATTCTCAATCCGACCGTGCACGAGCAGGTGCTCGACCAGATCATGGTGGCGAATTTCAAGGACAAT
>DATJYT010000151.1:0-3880 GCA_035499475.1 Xanthobacteraceae bacterium
CGCATCGGCGCAGAACAAGCCGCCGCTGACGGTGGGAGCGATCTACGTCGGCAGCGTCAACGACTACGGCTACAACCGCTCCATGAAGGACGGTCTCGAGGAAATGAAGCGGAATATTCCCGGCCTCAAGCTGATCGAGGCCGAGAACGTTCCCGAGACCGCGGAATCCGAGCGGATCATGGAGGGCATGATCCAGCAGGGCGCGAAGCTGATTTTCGCCACCAGCTTCGGCCACCAGCAATTCGCCTTCAACCTCGCCAAGACCCATCCGGACGTCTACTTCGAGCACGCCGGCGGCTGGATGCAGGCGCCAAATTTCGGCAACTTCTTCGGCGCGACACAGGCGGCCTGGTACCCGATGGGCGTGGCGGCGGGCAAGATGACGAAATCGAACACACTCGGCTTCGTCGTCGGCGTGCCGATCGGCTACGCCATCGGCAACGTCAACGCGTTCGAAATGGGCGCACTGTCGGTCAATCCCAAGGCGCAGACCCGCGTCGTGGTGACCGGCGGCTGGTCCGACAAGGCCAAGGAAGCGACGGCAGCGGGCGCGCTGATCGATCAAGGCGCCGACGTGGTGACGATGCATGTCGATTCGCCCGCGACCATCATTCAGACCGCGGAGGGCCGCGGCGTCTACTCGATCGGCTTCCAATCGATCGAGGCGCGGCAACTTGCGCCGAAATACTGGCTGACCGGTCTCGGCTTCACCTGGGGACCGTTCATGACCGAAACGGCCAAGAGCGTGATCGCCGGCACGTTCAAGCCAGCCATGGTGCGCGACGGCCTTGGCGCGATGATGACGATCGCACCGTTCGGCAGCGCCGTGCCCGACGATGTCCGCGCCATGGTCACGGCCGCGGGTGACAAGGTCGCCAAGGGTTTCAATCCGTTCACGGGCCCTGTGGTCGACAATACCGGCGCGACGAAAATCGCAGCCGGCGATTCCTGGGGCGGCGACAAGATGGGCAATTTCGACTGGTACGTGGCAGGCGTGATCGGCAAGGCGAAATAGCAGTTGTGCGGCGGCGTTTCCGGGCGACGGAAATTCCGCCGTGTCAATGCTTGAAGAAGAAGCGCTCCGTCTGGCAAGCTGCGACAGCCGGAGCAGCAAAAGGAGCCCGACACCGTGGAGCTTGTGCTCACCGAATGGGTGAGTGCCATCCTGCGCTGGCTGCACGTCGTCGCCGGCATCGCGTGGATCGGCAGCTCATTTTACTTCATCCACCTGGATTTGAGCCTCAAGCCGCGGCCCGGATTGCCCAACGGCGTCAAGGGCGACGAGTGGCAGGTCCACGGCGGCGGCTTCTATCACGTGATGAAGTACGTGGTGGCTCCGGCGCGGATGCCCGACCACCTGACGTGGTTCAAATGGGAAGCCTACACGACCTGGCTCTCAGGCTTCTCGCTCTTGGTGCTCGTCTACTATCTCGGCGCCGATATTTTTCTGATCGACAAGTCGGTGCTCGATCTCACGCCCGCACAGGCAGCGGGCTTCGCTTTCGTCAGCCTCGTGGTGTCGTGGCTGGTCTATGAGGGTCTGTGCCGCTCGCCGCTCGGCCGGCACGAGGTGGCGCTGGCGCTGGTCGGCTATGTTTATCTTGTCGGACTGACTTATGCCTTCACCCACGTCTTCAGCGCGCTCGGTGCGTTCACGCAGATCGGCGCGCTGATCGGCACCATCATGGTGGCGAACGTCTTCGTCATCATCATTCCGTATCAGAAGAAGACCGTCGACGCGATGATCGCCGGCAAGGAGCCCGATCCGCGCTGGGGCGAACTCGGCAAGACCCGCTCGGTCCACAACAACTATCTGACGCTCCCCGTCGTCTTTCTGATGCTCAGCAATCATTACCCGCTGATGTTCGCGACCCGATACAATTGGGTCATCGTCGCCATCGTGCTCATCATCGGGCCGGTGATCCGCCACTTCTACAATTCCCGCCACGAGGGCAAGGGCAATCCGTGGTGGACCTGGGGCGTGGCGGCCGCCGGCATGGCCGCGATCGCGTGGCTGTCGGCCGCCGGGCCGCGCGCGATCACGACTGGCGAACTGCCGCCGACGCCGAAGTTCAAACAGGTGTCGAATATCGTCATCTCCCGCTGCAGCATGTGCCACGCCGCCGAGCCGGTCTGGGACGGCATTCCGACGGCACCGAAAGGCGTGATGCTCGATAGCGACGAAGAGATTCGCCGCCACGCACGGCTGATCGAAATCTTCGCGGTGCGCTCGCAAGCGATGCCGCCGGGCAATATCACCGAGATGACGCCGCAGGAACGGCTCACGCTCGCATCCTGGATCGCGGCCGGCGAGCCCGCGAAGTGACGGAAGCTGCGGCAGCGGCGAATTCGCGCGCCGTTCGCGGCCGCGTCCTGACCTTCCTGCGGCCGCCGCGCAGTACCGGCGACGCGCAGAGCTATCGCTTCATTCAAGACGGCATCGTTCTGGTGAAGGACGGGCGGATCGCACTGGTCGGTCCCGCCGACGAGATAGCAACGCGGCTGCCCGCGTCCATTGCGGTTGATCGGCATCCCGACGCGTTGATCATGCCGGGCTTCATCGACGTCCACATCCATTATCCGCAGACTCAGGTGATCGCGTCTTACGGCGCGCAGCTGCTCGAATGGCTGGAGAAATACACCTTCGTCGAGGAGCAGAAATTCGCCGATCCCGGCCATGCGGCGCGCAACGCCGAGTTCTTCCTCGACGAGTTGGCGCGCAATGGCACGACGACGGCCTGCGCCTATTGTTCGGCGCATCCGAGCTCAGCCGAGGCGCTGTTCACCGCCGCGCATAAGCGCAACATCGGCATGATCGCCGGTGCTGCGATCATGAACCGCAACGGACCCCCTGGGCTTCTCGAGCCCGCGCGCGAGGCCATCGCGGCGAGCCGCGACCTGATCCGGCGCTGGCACGGCACCGGCCGGCAGCGTTATGCGGTGACGCCGCGCTTCGCCATCACCTCGACGGACGAGCAGCTTGCCGAAGCGGGCGCGCTGCTCAAGGAATTTCCGACCGTCCTGATGCAGACGCATCTCGACGAGAACAAGAATGAGATCGCCACCGTGAAGCGGCTGTTTCCGAACGAGCCGAGCTACACCGCGGTCTATGCCCGCTTCGGCCTGCTCGGCTCGCGCTCGCTGCTTGGCCACTGCATTCATCTCGGCGACGACGAGGTGGCGCTGCTGCGGGACACTCAGTCGGTTGCGGTGTTCTGCCCAACGTCGAACCTCTTCATCGGCAGCGGCCTGTTCAATCACAAGCGGTTGATGGAAGCCGGCGTGCGCATCGCGCTCGCCACCGACGTCGGCGGCGGCACCTCCTATTCGATGCTGCGCACCGCGGCCGAAGCTTACAAGGTGATGCAGTTGCAGGGCCAGAACCTGCCGGCGCTCGCCGCGTTCGACCTGATGACGCGCGCCAATGCCGCGGCGCTTGGGCTCGACGGCGAGATCGGCACGATCGCGCCCGGCGCCTACGCTGATCTCGTCGTGCTCGACGCGCGTGCGACGCCCGCCATGGCGCACCGCATGGAAGTCACGCGCGATCTCGAAGAGGAGCTCTTCGTGCTGATGACTATGGGCGACGACCGCGCGGTGCGGCAGACCTACATTGCCGGCCGGCCCGTGCTTTAGGGTGGCAGGACTGCCGCTCGCGCCCATCACGGCCGGGTGGATTTGTCTTATTCTCGCGCTGCCGGGCTCGGACAGGCAATGCGGAAAAGCGGTGTAATGAACGACACGCACGATCTCATCAAACGGCTGCCGAAGTGCGAATTGCACATCCACATCGAGGGCAGCCTCGAGCCGGAGCTGATGTTCGCGCTGGCGCGGCGCAATGGCATCCGGCTGCCCTATGATTCTGTCGAGGCCGTCCGGC
>DATJYT010000152.1:0-29827 GCA_035499475.1 Xanthobacteraceae bacterium
GCCCACATCGCCTTCTGCACATTCGACGACGTTTTGCGGCCCCAGATTTTGATCACGCGTCCCTCCATTGCCGGACCTGATGTTTAGCCCGGAGGCTGATGATGGAGAAGGGCCGCGTGTCGATTGTCAATCGAGCCGGCGGGCTTCTTCGGGCAGCATGATCGGGATGCCATCGCGGATCGGATAGGCGAGCTTGGCCGCGCGCGAGATCAACTCCTGATTTTCCGCGTCATATTCGAGCGGGCACTTAGTCAGCGGACAGACCAGGATTTCGAGAAGCTTCGGATCGACGCTCTCGGTGGATGGCGTGGACATCAGGGGCTCCAGTTCGAGGAATCCGTAAAACCTCTCCCCGCAAGCGGGGGAGAATGATCACTGCAACGGTGTCTCGCCCGGAGTTTTGCTCTTGGCGAGTTCGATCTCGGTGACGGCGATGAGGATTTCAGCGCGAGTCTTGAGGTCCGGCGCCTCCAGCATCGCCTGCTTCTCCGCGGTGTCATAAGGCGACATCATCGCCAGCGCGTTGACCAGCGCTTCGTTGGGCGCATTTTCGATGCCCTCCCAATCGGCCTTGAGATTGTTGGCCTTGAGGAAGGCCGACAACGTGCGCAGCAATGCCTTGCGATCGACTTCGTCCTCACCCTTGCGAGCGGTGAAATCCCCGGCGAACGGCTCATAGGTCACTTTGCATTGCCGGTACGGCGTGGCGACCGAAAGCTCCTCCTCGATGCGGAAACGCGCGACGCCGGTGAGCTGAATGAGATAGCGGCCGTCACCGCTCTCGGCGAATTGCGTGATGCGGCCGACGCAGCCCACATGAAACAGATGCGGCTTGGCCTGGTCGGGTCCGGGATGCGCCGGGTCGGGCTGGATCATGCCGATCAAGCGGTGACCGGAGCGCAGCGCGTCATCGATCATCGCCAGATAACGGGGCTCGAAAATGTTGAGCGGCATCTGCCCACGCGGCAGCAATAGCGCGCCCGGTAACGGGAACACCGGGATCGCGTCGGGCAGAGCGCTCGGGCCCTTGTAGGCCGTATTGATCGGCATGTCGCACTCCACTTGGCGACGGCACCGAAGTTCGACCGAGGATGGCCTCAGGCAAACAGGATCGAGGATAACCGCCTGCGGCCCTCGATCGTGGCCTCGTCGGTCGGTCCCCAGGCATCGAAGAACTGAACGAGCTGCTTGCGCGCGCCGTCATCGTTCCATTTACGGTCGCGCTTGACGATGCTGATCAAGTGATCGAGCGCATCGGCACGGCGGCCTTTGCCGTTGAGCGCCAACGCGAGATCGAAGCGCGCCTGATGATCGAGCGGATTGGCGGCGACCTTCTGCTCGAGCTCGGTGATCGGACCGAGCGTCTTGGCCTGCTCGGCCAATTCGAGCGCCGCGCGCGCCGCCGCGACCGCGGCGTCGCCGTTTTTCGATTCCGGCACCATGGCAAGCGTTTGCTTGGCCTGCTCGAGCGCACCGGTTTCGACATAGCAGCGCGCAAGGCCGGCGAGCGCCTGAACGTTGGTATTATCCTCAGCAAGAAGCTGCGCGTACATCTCCGCGGCGCCGGTGGCGTCGCCGTCGGCGAGCGCCGCTTCGGCCGCCTTGAGCATGTCCTTGGCTTCGCCGCCGATGCGGTCCTTGGTCAAACGCTCGAGGAACGCCACCACCTGGCTTTCCGGCAGCGCCCCCATGAAGCCGTCGGCTGGCTGGCCGTTGACGAAGGCGATCACGGCCGGGATCGACTGGATACCCATCTGCCCCGGGATTGCCGGATGCTCGTCGATATTCATCTTGACGAGCTTCACCTTGCCCTTGGCGGCGCGCACCGCCTTTTCGAGCACGGGAGTAAGCTGCTTGCAGGGGCCGCACCAAGGCGCCCAGAAATCCACCAGCACCGGCTGGCGCTTGGATTCCTCGATGACGTCCTTAACGAAAGTCTGGGTCGTCGTGTCCTTGACGGCCGCATCCGCGGCTATGGTGTTAGCTTGCTGCAACATCTGCCTTCCCTTGGCCCCCTGAAGGCCGGCTTCTTCAACCGTTCCACGGATTAAATGGGCATAAAGCGCTCGAATGCAATCGTGGTTTCAGGCCGGCCCGCCGGAGACCGCCTCGATCCGGGGCTTATGTCCCGTCGCCTCGAGGAACTTGACCAGCCCGTCGCGGGAAATGGTCGTGGTGGCAGTATTCACCAAGGGATGAAAGTTGAGCACGTCATGCGCCATCATCGCGGCGTCGAGAACCACCGTCACGTGGCCCGCCGTATCGTTGATGACCGCGAACGGGGTCACCGAGCCCGGCTCCACGCCGAGAAGTTCGCGCATCGATTCGGCGGAGCCGAACGAGAACCGGCCGGAGGCGCCGAGCCGCCGGTGCAGCGACTTCAACTCGATCACCGCGTTTTCGAGCGCCACCACCAGAAAGGGCGTTCCCTTCTTGTCGCGGAGAAACAGGTTCTTGGTATGACCGCCCGGAATCTCACCGCGCAACCCGCGCGATTCCTCGACCGTAAACAGCGGCCGGTGGCTGACGCTCTTGTGGGTGACGCCGAGACCATCCAAATAGGCAAAAAGCTGGTCCGGCGAGGCAGACATGGGCGCTTGATAGGCCGGGGCGGCCCGGTTGCAAAGCCGGGCGCTCTTTGGCATAGCTTGGCCGCGGTCGTACTATATGAATGGCCGCGTTACCCTTCTCGGATGCGGGTGTAGCTCAGGGGTAGAGCACAACCTTGCCAAGGTTGGGGTCGAGGGTTCGAATCCCTTCGCCCGCTCCAATTCTCACATGTCCGACCCGGCGATCATGGGTGGCGGGCTGTCCCGCGATACTACGGATTGTGCCTAAGACATTGATGACAACCGGTGCCCGAAACGCGCCGTCGTTAGGTTGCGGTTTTCTTTTCCGGGTCAAAGTACCCGATATGACAGTGGCTAACACTTGCCGACTGGAATAACGAGCGGGACTGCCACGCGTTTACGAAGTTGAACGACGCGGTATGCGAACACCGGCGGCGACGTTGACTCGTCATTTGGAGTTACATAGCAGGTGAAGTGCGATGCTTCTGAAAGGATTCGTAATGAAGGTGAGAGTGTTCCTTGCCATTGCGGTGGCGGCGGCCGGGTTTATCACTGCCGAGCCTGGCGTGAAGGCGAGCACGATAACCTGGACGCTCTCGACCGATGTGCCGCTTTCCGATGGCGGCATGCTCAACGGCACGTTCACTGTGAACTCGTATGGCTACCTCAACGGCAATTTCTGGGATTTAAACACGTCGGGTGGAACGCTTCCGGCGACGAGCTACACGACCTACATCAACGCCAGCGACCCCAATAATTTTACCGTCGTGTTCGACGGGCCGTCCTATCAATCGACGCTCCAGCTCACCTTTGAATACAGCCTTCTGAACCCGATTGCGGACAATCCGATCGTCGGCGGCCTGGACGGACCATCCTACGAATGCGCCGGCTATAGCTGCACCAGCAGCGATATTCGCTACGTGGATGGGGGTTCTGCAAGTTCTCTGAGCGCCACGCCGCTGCCGGGGACTCTTCCGCTCTTTGCATCGGCTCTCGGGATGGTTGGGCTTCTTGCCTGGCGCAAGAAGCGCAAGATTGCCGCGTCTTTCACAGCAGCCTGATTCTTCGCCGGACCGAACGACAACCCCGGGCAGACCGGCGGAGTCTGGCGAGCTGTCGTCCAGACCGCGGTTCCGGTCTATGCTGCGCTCATGTTGAGCGGCGACGAGCTTGAACGTTATGCGCGCCACATCGTGCTGCACGAAGTCGGCGGCCCCGGGCAGGCCGCGCTCGGCCGCGCCCGCGTGCTGGTGATCGGGGCCGGCGGCATAGGCGCGCCAGTTCTGCTCTATCTCGCCGCCGCCGGGATCGGCACGCTCGGCGTCGTCGACGACGACGTGGTGAGCCTGTCGAATCTACAGCGCCAGGTGATTCACGCGACGCCCGATATCGGCAAGCCGAAAATCGACAGCGCCGCGGCGACGATCCGGCGGCTCAATCCGCATGTTGCGGTCGAAACCCACGGCGTACGGCTGACCGCACGGAACGCACTCGACCTGATCGGCCGCTACGACATCATCGCCGACGGCTCGGACAATTTCGCGACGCGCTATCTGGTCTCCGACGCCTGCTATTTCGCCCGCAAGCCGCTGGTGACGGCGGCGCTCGGCACCTTCGACGCCACGCTCACCACCATCCGGGCTCATGAGCGCGGCGCCGACGGAAGGCCCAATCCGACCTATCGCTGCCTGTTCCCGGAACCGCCACCGCCGGGCACGGTCCCGGCCTGCGCCGAGGCCGGCATACTTGGCGCGCTCGCCGGCGTCGTCGGCTCGATGGCGGCGCTCGAAGTGATGCGCGAGATCGTCGGCTTCGGCGAAAGCCTGGTCGGGCGTCTCATCATGCTCGATGCCCGCGCGATGCGCTTCGAGACGCTGCGCTATGCGTGGGATCCGGCAAACCCGCTTTCGGGCGAGCATCCGACGATCAAGGATCTTTCGCTGCACACCTGACGACGGCTATCTATTTTGCCCGTGATAGACGCTGTTTGGCCGCATGTCGGTCGCCGACGCAACGCGGTTCGACATGTTGAAAAAGCCGGCGACCGCGGCAATGTCCCAGATGTCGCGTTCGCCAAAGCCCGCGCCACGCAGCGCTTCGCGGTCCTCGTCGCCGACGAGCCAGGGCTCCGCCGTAAGCTTGACGGCGAAGTCGAGCATGGCGCGCTCGCGCTTCGACAGCCGCGCGGCGCGATAGTTCATCGCCATCAATTCGCCCAGCACCGGATCGTCGGAAAGCTGGCGGACGGCCGCGCCGTGGGCGACGAGGCAATAATAGCAGCGGTTCTGCGCCGAGACCGCAACCGCGATCATCTCGCGCTCGAGCTTGCTCAGGCCGGACGGCGCCAGCATCAGGTCGTTATACATGCCGACGAAGGCCGAGAGTTTCACCATGTCGAACGCATAGGCCTTGAGCACGTTGGGCACGAAGCCGAGCTTTTCCTGGCACTTGGCGAAATAAGCGGCCATGTGCGGCGACAAGGTCTGCGCCGGCAGATCGAGTGCGATGATGTCAGCGTCGTCGCCTGCCGCCGCGCCAGGGCGGGGTTTTGCTATGCGCTCGCCTGGTTCAATTTTGCGTTTGCGCTTGGCCATGACGATCCCCCCTTGGTTTCGGTTCCGCGGCGTCTCGTGGGCGACGGCATACACGCAAAACACAAAACACTATAAATGTTGTGGTGGCGAATGTGCGCCCGGCGCGGCTAATATCCCGGGCTAATCCCGATCCCGCGCCGAAAGGGAAACATGGCCGTCCAAACCCTTCCCCGCAACACGAACATTGAAGCCAATCACGTCCTGACTGGCGCCGCCGCGGTGATCCTGGCAAAACGCCGGCGCGACATTCCGCTGGATTTCGTCGGCCAGCTGTTCGATCTCGCGGTGCCCGACGACCTCAACCGCTACAGCGCCGAAGAATTGGCCGCGATCGCGGAGCAGTCGTGGTCGCTGCTCGCCGAGCGCCAAAACGGCACGCCGAGGATACGCTTCGAACCGGCGCCGACGACTCCAGGCGTCGCGGTTCTCGACGTTGTCAACGACGATATGCCGTTCCTGGTCGATTCCGTCGTCGGCGAACTCAATCAGCGCGGCCTCGACATCCGCTTGCTGGTTCATCCGGTATTCACCGTCGAGCGCGATGCCGCGGGCAAGCTCGTCGCTTTCAAGGGCGCGCAGAAAGGCCAAGGCGGCCGCGAAAGCTTCATCCACATTCACGTCGAAGGCGCGGACGATGCGGAACGGCGCGAAGAGATCGTGCGCGCGCTTGCGGACGTGCTCGCCGATGTCCGCGTCAGCGTGCAGGATTGGCAGGCGATGCTAACGCGGGCGCGCGAGGTCATTGCCGACCTGCGCGCGAATCCGCCGCCATTGCCGGTCGAGGAGATCGCCGAAGCGGTGCAATTTCTCGAATGGCTGGTGGCGGATAATTTCACCCTGCTTGGCGCGCGCGACTATGATTTCTCTAGGAGCGAGGATGCGCTGGTCCCGCGGCTCGAAACCGGATTAGGCCTGTTACGGGCGCCCGAAATGCATCTGCTGCGCCGCGGCACCCGCCTCGCGGCGAATACGCCTGAAATCCGCGAATTCCTCAAAGAGCCGCGCTTGCTGATCGTCGCCAAGGCCACGGTGCGATCGAAAGTGCATCGGCGCGTCTATCTGGACTATATCGGCGTCAAGCGCTTCGATCGAGACGGCAAGCTCGTCGGCGAGCGGCGGTTTTGCGGCCTGTTCACGTCGACTGCCTACACCCGCTCGGCACGCGCCATACCCTACCTGCGGCGCAAGATTGACAACATCATTCATCGCGCCGGATTCGATCCGAGCAGTCATTCCGGCAAGGCTCTGGTCAACGTGCTGGAGAATTACCCGCGTGACGAATTGTTTCAGGTCGACGAAGAGACCCTCTACGATTACGCGCTGACCATTCTTCAGCTCAATGAGCGCCCGCACGTGCGGGTGCTGCCGCGGCGCGACCGCTTCGGCCGCTACGTGTCAGTCCTCGTATTCGTGCCGCGCGATCGCTACGACGGACGGATCAGGGCAAAGATCGGCGACTATCTGGCGGCGACCTATCAAGGGCGGGTGAGCGCTTTCTTTCCGTTTTTCCCGGAAGGCCCGCTGGTCCGCGTCCACTTCATCATCAGCCGCCGTGAGGGCGAGACGCCCAATCCCGATCGCGCCACGCTCGATCGCGCGGTCGAGGAAATCGTGCGGAGCTGGACCGACAGCCTCGGCGGCACGCTTGCCGCAAGCCCTGACGCGGCTGGGGGGCGTGTCTTGTTCGCGCGCTACCGTGACGCCTTTCCCGTCGACTACCGCGAGATCTATGCGCCGGCGACAGCAGCCGACGACATTAAAGTCATCGAGCGGCTGACCGCGGAACGGCCGCTCGGCGTCGACTTCTATCGCGAGGAAGCGACGGCGCCGTCTTGCGCCGGCCTCAGGGTGTTCAGCCAGAAACGGCCGATCCTGCTCTCCGAACGGGTGCCGGTCCTGGAGAACATGGGCTTCCGTGTCGTGGACGAGCGCACCTACCGCATCCAGCCTAAAGACGCCGCCGACGTCTGGTTCCACGACATGTCGCTCGAAAGCGCATTGGGCCAGCCCATCGATCTCACCGCGCTCAAGGAACGCCTGGAGACCTTGTTCCTGATGGTGATGAGCAAGCGCGCGGAGAGCGACGGCTACAACGCGCTCGTGCTCGCTACCGGCTTGGGCTGGCGAGAAGTCGCTCTCATCCGCACCATCTCCCGCTTCCTGCGCCAGATTCGCGTGCCTTATTCCCAGGATTACATGTGGGCGACGCTGCGCAATCACGCCGCCATCGCGGCGCAAATCGTGAGCCTGTTCGAGACACGTTTCAATCCGCATCTCGACGTGGACCAGAGCGAGCGCGCCTCTCGCGAAGCTGCAATTATAACGTCGATCGAAACCGCTTTGCAGGCGGTGGAGAGTCTCGACGAAGACCGCATCTTGCGGCACTTCGTCAACGCCGCCACCGCCGCCATCCGCACAAACTTCTATCAACTCGATCGCAGCGGTCGGGTGCTCGATCTGATCGCCATCAAGTTTGCGAGCCGCAAAGTCGACGACATGCCGTTGCCGCGGCCGCTCTACGAAATCTTCATCTATTCGCCGCGCGTCGAGGGCGTGCATCTGCGCTTCGGCAAAGTGGCGCGAGGCGGCATCCGCTGGTCCGACCGGCCGCAGGATTTCCGCACCGAAATTCTCGGCTTGGTCAAGGCGCAGAACGTGAAGAACGCCGTGATCGTTCCGGTCGGCGCCAAAGGCGGGTTCTTGCCGAAGCAATTGCCGGCGGGCGCGAGGCGCGAGGCGGTCCAGGCGGAAGGGACCGCTGCCTATCGGCTTTTTATTTCGACACTGCTCGACATTACCGACAATATCGGTCCCGGAACGGCCGGCGTAATCCCGCCCAAGGACGTGGTGCGCCATGACGGCGACGATCCCTATCTGGTGGTTGCGGCCGACAAGGGCACGGCGACGTTCTCGGATATCGCCAACGATCTCGCGATCGCCCACGGCTACTGGCTTGGCGACGCCTTCGCATCGGGCGGCTCGACCGGCTACGACCATAAGAAGATCGGCATTACCGCGCGCGGCGCCTGGGAATCGGTCAAGCGCCATTTCCGCGAGATGGACGTCGATGTCGCCGTGACGCCGTTCACCGTGGTCGGAATCGGCGACATGTCGGGCGACGTGTTCGGTAACGGCATGTTGCGCGAGAAGACGACCAAGCTCGTCGCCGCATTCGATCACCGCGACATTTTCATCGATCCCGATCCTGATCCGGAGCGGACATTCGCCGAGCGCAAGCGCATATTTGATCTGCCGCGTTCGAGCTGGCAGGATTTCGACAAGGCGCTGTTGTCCAAGGGCGGCGGCGTCTATCCGCGCGCGGCCAAGGAGATCAGGCTGTCGCCCGAGGCGCAACAAGTGTTCGGCGTCGCCGAGCGGCTGACGCCACAGGAGCTGATCCGCGCGATCCTGAAGGCCAAGGTCGATCTCATCTTCTTCGGCGGCATCGGCACCTATATCCGCGCCGCTGACGAGAGCGACGAGGCTGTCGGCGACCGCGCCAACGACGCCGTCCGCGTCACCGGCAAAGAACTGCGCTGCAAGGTGATCGGCGAGGGTGCCAATCTCGGCATGACGCAACGCGGCCGCATCGAGGCGGCATTCCATGGCATCAGGCTCAACACCGATGCCATCGACAACTCCGCCGGCGTCAATACTTCCGACATGGAGGTGAACCTCAAGATCGCCCTGAGCATTCCAGTGCGGGACGGCCGCCTGGCGATGGACGGCCGCAACGCGCTTCTGGCCGCAATGACTGATGAGGTCGCCGGCCTCGTTCTGCGCAACAACATCTTGCAGACGTTGGCCTTGTCGCTTGCCCAACGCCGCGGCATGGAGGATTTCGGCTTCGAGCAGCGGCTTATCCAGACGCTCGAAGCGCGCGGCTTGCTCGACCGCGCGGTCGAGTTTCTGCCGGACGACATGCAGATCGCCGAGCGCCGCCGCCGCTTGCAGCCGTTCACCCGGCCGGAACTCTCAGTGCTGCTCGCCTATGCCAAGCTGACGCTGTGCGAAGATTTGCTCGATTCCGCGGTGCCGGACGATCCCTATCTGGCGCGCGAACTCGAGCGCTATTTCCCGAAGGCCGTCGCCAAGGATTACCCGGATGCGCTCGAACATCACCGCCTGCGCCGTGAAATCATCGCCACGCAACTCGGCAACTCGATGATCAATCGCGGCGGCCCTTCGCTGATCGTGCGCATTGCCGACCAGACCGGGGCCGCGCCCGCCGCCGTCGCGTCGGCCTTTGCGACGGCGCGCGACAGCTATGGCATGACGGCGCTCAACGGCGCGATCGATGGTCTCGACAACAAGATCGCCGGCAAGGTGCAGCTCGACCTCTATGCGGCGGTGCAGGATCTGCTGCTCGATCGCATCATCTGGTTCCTGCGCAACGTCGATTTGTCGAAGGGTCTTGCCGAAGTGGTCGCGCATTATCGCGACGGCATCGCTGCCGTCGCCGCGGCGCTGGACGGGGCGTTGTCGCCGGAAGGCCATGGCGCCCGCACGGCGCGCCGCCGGGAACTTGCGGCGGCTGGGGTGCCGGAAGCGCTCGCGGCGCAGATCGCTGACCTCGGCCCGCTCAAGGCCGCGCCCGACATCGTGCTGGTCGCCGACCGTACCGGAAAAGCGGTCGGCGACGTCGCGGCCACCTATTTTGCCACCGGCGCGTTCTTCGGGCTCGACCGCGTCGCCGGCGCCGCAAGCGGCATTCCGATTGCCGATTACTTCGACCGACTGGCGCTCGACCGTGCACTGGATTCCATTGGCGACGCCGAGCGGCGGCTCGCCGCCGCGATGGTCGGCAACGGCACTGCAGGCGCCGGAGCAGTCGAGGCCTGGGTGGCGCCGCGCCAGAACGAGGTCGAGCGCATCCGCCTCGCGATCCACGAAATTGCCAGCTCCGGCCTCACCTTATCCAAGCTCGCCGTCGCGGCGAGCCTGCTGGGCGATTTGGTGAAGACCTGAGTTTGACCCGACCGTGACCCAAAGCGGCCACAAAAAAGAAAAGAACCCCAGGCAAATACGCACCTGGGGTTCTCAAGTTGTTGCCTCAACTAGGCTTACTTTGGCCGGGCGGCGGGGTGTCGGGGGATGGGGGAGCCGCCCGGTCTGGCCTACTGATGGGAAAATAGGATCGTCACCGGCCGTTACAATGCGGATCACGGTTTAGTGTTAACCGGGTGCGGCAAAATGCGCCGACGGTAACCTCAAACTCCAAATCAAAATGATTTCAGGCGGTTTACGCGGCGGCCGGCGCGTCGGCCAATCCGTACCGATGCAGATCGGCACCGTGCGTATCGAGCCAAGCCTTGGCGTTGTCATGGCTCGGGCACAGCCGCTGCACCAGCCTCCAGAACCGCGGCGAGTGATTCATCTCGACGAGATGCGCGACCTCGTGCGCCGCGAGATAGTCGAGCACGACGCTGGGCGCCAGAATGAGCCGCCAGGAATATGACAGCAGCCCGGTGGTCGAGCAGGAGCCCCAACGGCTCGACTGATCCCGCACGACAACGCGCTTGACCGTGACGCCCAGCGCGGCCGCAAACCGATGGCTCGCGATTTCGAGATCGCGTTTGGCCTCACGGCGCAAAAAATCGCCGACACGGCGATTGACGTGCGGCGCGTCACCGGCGACGCAGAGAATCCTTTTGCCTTCGGCGCTCACCTCGATCCAGACCGTACCCCGCGTACCGCGGCGATGCTCGATGCGGTGCGGCACGCCGCGCACCGGCACCGTAACGCCGTCCGCGAACGGCGCCGCTTCCGGCAGCCTGCCGAGCCGCGCGGCGATCCAGCCGCCGTGCTTTTGTGCGAACTCGCGCGCTTCCTTCAGCGTGCCGCGCGGCGGAATGGTGATGATCACTTCGCGGGTCGTCGCCTGGATGCGCAGCGTGTAACGCCGCGCCTGTCGATGCCGCCGTATGCGCGCGAGATAGGTGGCACGATCGCAGACGATCTCGATCGCTTGCGGTTCACTCGGGCGGCGATAGAGCTGCGTCCGCAGCGGCATTGCGAATCCCGAACCTCGTCGGCGCGGATATTGCCACACCTCTGTCGCGGTCGAAATGGAAAACGCGAGACCTGTGGGCGCCGAGTAAAACTGTTACGCGCGCCGAACCGTCACGACGTTATGCAGATGCCGCACGTTGCCGCCGTTGCCCGCAGCGCGCCCGGACTGAGCCGACGACAGCACGAAGTCGGCAATGCGCGGCGCGATCTCGGAACGAAAACGCGAACCGTTGAACACGCCGTAATGTCCGACACCGGGCTGCAACCAGTGAGCCTGCCGATCCGAAGGAATATTGATGCAAAGATCGTGCGCTGCCTCGGTTTGGCCGACGCCCGAAATATCGTCGTGCTCGCCTTCGACCGTGAGCAAGGCAACGCGCTTGATCTTGGCGAGATCGACCGGCCGGCCGCGATGCGTCATTCCGCCTTTGGGCAGCGCGTGGCGCACGAAAACGGTCTCGACCGTCTGCAGATAATATTCGGCCGCGAGATCCATGACGGCCAAGTACTCGTCGTAGAATTCCTTGTGCTTTGTGGCCGAGTCGCCGTCGCCCTTCACCAGATGGAGAAACAACTGCTTGTGCGCCTCAATATGTCGGTCGAGGTTCATGCTGACGAAGCCGTTGAGCTGGAGGAAACCCGGATAGACATCGCGCATGAAACCCGGATTCGGAAACGGCACTTTGGTGATGACGTGGCTGCGGAACCATTCGGTGCCGCGCTGCTCGGCGAGCTTATTGACGGCTGTCGGATTGACGCGCGTGTCGATCGGTCCGCCCATCAGGATCATCGACGCCGGAACGTAGGGATCGTTGTCCGCTTCCATGAGGGCGACGGCGGCGATGACCGGGACCGCCGGCTGGCACACCGCGACGACATGCGTATCGCCGCCGAGAGAGTGCAGGATCGAAATCACGTAGTCGATGTAATCGTCGAGATCGAAGCGTCCCTCAGACAGCGGAACCATGCGCGCGTCGACCCAGTCGGTGATATAGACATCGTGGTTGGGAAGAAACGCTTCGACCGTGCCGCGCAGCAAGGTGGCGAAATGACCGGACATAGGCGCGACGATAAGAAGTCGCGGCTGCGGCCGGTTCGGCGCGCGCGCGAACAGCCGCTCGAAATGCACGAGGTTGCAGAACGGCCGCTCCCAAACGACCTTGCTCTGCACCGGCACGCGCTCTCCGCCGACCAGAGTGGATGTGATCCGCCATTCAGGACGGCCGTAGCGGCGGGTCGAGCGTTCGAATAATTCGCAGGCGGCGGCAATCGACTTGCCCAGGGTCGTGAAGGACAGCGGATTGACCGGATTTTTGTAGAACAACCGGGTGGCGTCGGCCCACGCGCGGGCGGGATTGAGCGCGGCGTGGCTCATCTCGTAGAACCAATAGAGCGGCGCGGACAATAGAGCGCCACTGTCGCCCGGCACCGCAGGCGCGCCGCCAAACTCACCGATTGCCATGGATGAACCTTGCCCGGATTGCTGCAGTGCAGCATTGTGCTCGTGATGTCTCATTTGGTCAACTTAAATGCGAGCGTTTCCCTTTCCGTTACAATTGAAGGTCAACGCTTTACTGCCATTCCGGGCGCACATGGCGACCGTCCGTATCGGCGTGACTAAAAGGTTATTCGCCGCTTTGCATCAACGCACCATGGCGGCGAGCGCTTTGCAGAAGCTTCAAGAAGGCGACGACGCCTGCGGCGAAAAACACGGCGTTGAGCGCGAGCGCGTGCAGCATAAGGTCGCCGCGAAAGACCTTGTCAATGAGCAACGCCCGCATGCCCTCGAACACATAGGTCGGCGGCAGCAGCCACGATACCGGCTGGAGCCACGCCGGCAGCGTCGTTACCGGGTAATAGACGCAGGTCAGCGGCATGAACAGAAACATGATCGACCAGGCGAGGTTCTCGGCGCCGAGGCCGTTGCGCAGCACCAGGCCGGATACGAAAATTCCGACCGCCCAGCTCGTCAACATGAGGTTGATGAAGAACGCCACAAGCGCGAAACCAAGGCCGTAGAGGTTGAAGCCGAAGAACGCGACCGCCAGGATCGTCACCGGGACCAATCCGATCGACAGCCGCACTACGCTCATGACCATCAGCGCGCTGATGAACTCGAACGGCCGCAGCGGGCTCATCATGAGGTTGCCGATGTTGCGCGCCCACATCTCCTCCATGAAGGAGATCGAGAAGCCGAGCTGGCCGCGAAACAGGATGTCCCACAGCAGTACCGCGCCGATAAAAGTGCCGCCGGCGCGGGCGAAGAAGCCGGCGTTCTGCATGATGTAATATTGCAGAAAACCCCAGGTGATCATCTGCACCGTCGGCCAGTAGATGAGATCGGCAAGCCGCGGCCACGACGAGCGCAACAGATACCAGTAACGCAGCATCATCGCGCCCGCGCGCCGCGGCGAATAGGCGAACACGCCTTCGGTGCGCCCGCTCATTGTGCGACCTCGCGCTCGATGCCGCGCCCGCGCGCCACGTCCAGAAATACTTCCTCAAGCGTGCGCCGGCCGTAGCGCGCCAAGAGCTTTGCCGGCGTATCGTCGTCCTCGATGCGGCCGCGCTTCATGATGATGACGCGGTCGCACAATCGTTCGACCTCGGCCATGTTGTGGGAGGCAATCAGTACGGTCGCGTTACGCTCGCGGCGATAGCTTTCGAGCCGGCCGCGCACCCAGTCGGCGGTGTCGGGATCGAGCGAGGCTGTCGGCTCGTCGAGCAGCAGCAATTCCGGCGAATTGATCAGCGACTTTGCCAACGCCACCCGCGTCTTCTGCCCGTCGGATAGTTTGCCGGTCGGACGATCGAGCAGGTCGGTGAGATCGAGCTGCTCGCCGAGTTCCACGATGCGGCGGGCGAGATCGGGCACGCCGTAGAGCATACCGAACACGGTCAGGTTCTGCCGGATGGTAAGCCGCATCGGCATGGCCACATAGGGGCTTTCGAAATTCATCCGATGCAGCACGCGGTAACGCTGGCGCGGCATCTCAGCGCCTAGCACGGTCACGCGGCCGGAGGTCGGAATCGTCAGCCCCAAAATGGTAGCGATGGTCGTGGTCTTGCCGGCGCCGTTGCCGCCAAGGAGCCCGGTCACCGAGCCGGGCGCCAGCGTGAACGAGATATCGTCGACCGCCGGGATGGTCTTGTAGATTTTGACGAGGCGCTCGATGGCGATGGGCGGGGCTGCGGCAGGCATGTCGCGCGCACATGTGGCGCGCTGGCGCGCCGGTGGCAAGGGGAAGGCAGGTTGGCAGACCGCATGGGAAGATGGCACAACACGGTCCGACAGGGGATGATGCCATGACGACCGTCACATTGGCGCAAGCCGAGGCGATCATCGACGCCATCATCGAGCGCGGCGCCGCGCTCGATTGCCGGCCGATCAGCGTGATCGTGGTCGAGCCGGGCTGCAAGGTGAAGGCCTTCAAGAAGGAGGACGGTGCCTCCATGATCCGTTTCGAGATGGCCTATGGCAAAGCCTATGCGGCCTTGTCGCTCGGCCGCAGTTCCAAGCTCGTGCGCGAACGGGCACAGGAGAAGCCGATCTTCATGCGCTACCTGATCGCGGCAAGCGGCGAACAGATTTTCCCGGAAGGCGGCGGCATGCTGATCCGCGACGACCGCGGCGAAGTCATCGGTGCCGTCGGCGTCACCGGCGATACCGAGGAGCGCGACGAGGAACTCGCCATCCACGGCATTCATACGGCAGGCCTCAAGACCGACGAGGATTGCCGCCATATGGGACGGCGCATCGGCCTTCGGTCGACGTAAACGCAATTTTGCTCGCGCCAAATTCAAACCGCATCCGCAAACGAGGCAACATGAAAATCGGATTGTTCGACCATATCGAAGACGGCGCGCGCCCGCTCACCACGCTGTTCGACGAGCGGCTCAAATTCGCCGAAGCCGCCGATGAAGCCGGCATGTATTGCCTGCATCTGGCCGAGCACCACGCGACGCCGCTCAACATGGTGCCGGTACCCGGCGTCTATATGGGCGCGCTCGCGCGCGCGACCAAGCGCATGCGGATGGGACCGCTGGTTTATCTCTTGCCGCTCTATTCGCCGCTGCGGCTGATCGAGGAAATCTGCATGCTCGATCACATGAGCTACGGCCGCCTCGACATCGGCGTCGGCCGCGGCGTATCGCCCTACGAGCTCAAGTTTCACAAAGTGGAGCACGACGACTCGCGCGATATTTTCATCGACGCGTTCAAATGTCTCAGCGCCGGGCTGACCACGGATTCGCTCACCTATAAGGGCGATCACTACGTCTATGAGAACGTCCCGATCGCGCTACGGCCGTTGCAGCAGCCCCATCCGCCGTTCTGGTATGCCTCCTCAAACGACATCGGCTCGACCTGGGCCGGCGAGCACGGCCTGCATTTTGTGACGCTCGGGCCGACGCCGCACGCCAAGGGCAATATCGAGGTGTTCAAGCGAACGTTCGCCAAGCGAGGCAGCAATCCGGCGCAACCCAAGGCGGAGTTTCCGGGCGGCGTAGTCATTGGGGTTATGCGGCATGTCTTCGTCGCCGACACCGACGCCGAAGCGGCGCGCTTCGCCAAGCCGGCGATGGACGTCCACCTCGCCAATCTGAACTGGCTGCGCACCAAGCACGGCCAGACCGGCCTGACTTCGCGCCTGAACGTGCCGCGCGGCGCAACCTATGAAGAATGCGTCGCCGACGGTTCGGTGATTTCCGGCTCGCCGCAGACGGTGCGCACCAAGATCGAGCGCCAGGCCAAGGAGCTCGGAGTGAATTATTTCCTGACCTACATGTTCCTCGGCACCATGTCGCTCGCCGACGCGCTGCGCTCGCTCAGCCTGTTCCGCACCGAGGTGATGCCGCACTTGGCGAAGCTTTAGGTTTCATCCTTCCGGGGCGCCGCGAACGGGCGGAAAACAAAACTATTTCGCCGCTTCGCTGGCCGGCTGCTTCTGATCCTCGCGCAGCGCGTCGGGATGCGGCATCGCGATGACGTTGTAGCCGGAATCGACGAAGTGAATTTCGCCGGTGACGCCGGTCGAAAGGTCCGACAACAGATAGAGCCCGGCGCCGCCGAGCTCTTCGAGCGTCACGCCACGCTGCAACGGCGAATGCCGCTGCTGAAACGCAAACATCATGCGTGCATCGCCGATCCCGGCGCCGGCAAGCGTGCGGATCGGGCCCGAGGAAATCGCGTTGACGCGAATGCGGCTTGGACCGAAATCGACCGCGAGGTAGCGCACCGAGGCTTCGAGCGCGGCCTTCGCGACGCCCATGGCGTTGTAGTTCGGCATCGCGCGCAGGCCGCCGTTATAGGTCAGCGTGAGCATGGCGCCGCCGTTCGGCATCAGCGCCGCCGCGCGTTTCGCCGCTTCGGTGAACGAGAAGCATGAGATCACCATGGTGCGCACGAAATTTTCGCGCGTAGTGTCGGCATAGCGGCCGGTGAGCTGCGCCTTATCGGAAAATGCGATGGCATGGACCAGAAAGTCGATCGAACCCCAGACACGGCCCAGCTCTGCAAACACGGCATCGACCGACGCCAGGTCCTCGACGTCGCACGGCAGCACCAGGTCGGCGCCGACCGACGCCGCGAGCGGCTTTACCCGCTTGCCCAGCGCGTCGCCCTGGTAGGTGAAGGCGAGCTTTGCGTCATGCGCCGCCAGTGTGCGGGCGATGCCCCAGGCGATCGAGTGGTCGTTGGCGACCCCCATGATCAGGCCGCGTTTGCCGTGCATCAGCCCCGCCATCACGCATCCACGTGCTTAAAGACGAGGGAGGCATTGGTGCCGCCAAAGCCAAACGAGTTCGACAGTACGCAGCCGAGGGTGACGCCGTCGCGGCGGTTGCGCACGATCGGCATGTCGGCGAAAGCGGGGTCGAGATTCTCGATGTTGGCGCTCTCGCAAATGAAGCCCGAGTTCATCATCAGCAGAGAATAGATCGCCTCGTGCACGCCGGTCGCGCCTTGGGAATGTCCGGTCAGCGATTTGGTGGCGGAGATCGGCGGGCATTTGTCGCCGGCGCCAAAAACGTCGCGGATCGCCTCGATCTCCTTGAGGTCGCCGATCGGCGTCGAGGTGGCGTGCGGATTGATGTAATCGACCGGTAGCTTGACGTCGTGCAGCGCCATTCGCATGCAGCGCGCGGCGCCCTCGCCCGATGGCGCCACCATGTCGACACCGTCAGAGGTGGCGCCGTAGCCGGCGACCTCGCCGTAGATTCTGGCGCCACGCGCCTTGGCGCGGCCGAGCTCCTCCAGCACCAGCACACCGGCGCCGCCGCTGATGACGAAGCCATCACGGTCCGCGTCGTAGGCGCGCGAGGCCTTGGCCGGCGTGTCATTGAACTTCGACGACAGCGCGCCCATGGCGTCGAACAAAACCGACAGCGTCCAATCGAGCTCCTCGCAGCCGCCGGCGAAGACAATGTCCTGCTTTCCGGCCTGGATGGTCTCGTAGGCGTTGCCGATGCAATGGTTCGAGGTCGCGCAGGCCGATGAGATCGAATAGCTCACGCCTTTGATCTTGAACCAGGTCGCCAGCGTCGCCGACGGCGACGACGACATCGATTTCGGCACGGCGAACGGGCCCACGCGCTTGGGTCCCTTGCTGCGGGCGATGTCGGCGCTTTCGACAATGGTGCGCGTCGATGGACCGCCCGAACCCATGATGATGCCGGTTCGCTCGTTCGAAATGTCGCCTTCCTCAAGGCCGGAATCGCGGATCGCCTGCTCCATGGCGACGTGGTTCCAGGCGGCGCCGCCGCCGAGAAAGCGCATGGCGCGACGGTCAACCGATTCGCTCGCATCGAGCGTCGGCGCGCCATGCACCTGACAGCGAAAACCGAGCTCGGCATATTTGTCGGCACGCACGATGCCGGATTTGGCCTCGCGCAACGACGCCACCACTTCCTGCGTGTTGTTGCCAATGGATGAGACAATGCCCATCCCGGTGACGACCACCCGCCTCATTCGTTTGCCTCGTCAGAATCGTGGCGCTGCTGCGCTCACGCCTCGCCTGGCTGGGGCTCGGTGTTACGGAACAACCCGACCTTGAGGTCGAGCGCCCGATAGATCACGGAGCCGTCCGCCGAGAGCCAGCCGTCCGCGATCCCGAGCACGAGCTTCGAGCGCATCACGCGTTTGATATCGATGCCGTAGACGATGTTCTTCATCGTCGGCAGCACCTGACCCGAAAACTTGATCTCGCCCATGCCCAACGCGCGGCCCTTGCCGGGTGAACCCAGCCAACCGAGGAAGAAACCGAGCAGTTGCCACAGCGCATCGAGACCAAGGCAACCCGGCATCACCGGGTCGCCCTTGAAGTGGCATGGAAAGAACCAGAGATCGGGCTTGAGATCGAGCACCGCACGAACCAGACCCTTGCCGTATTCGCCGCCCACCTCTGCGATTTCGGAAATACGGTCGAACATCAGCATCGGCGGTAGCGGCAATTGCGGCCCTTCGGCGAACAATTCGCCCCGCCCGCAAGCGAGAAGGTCCTCGTAGTCGAATTTTGAACGGCGATCGTGCATCCGCGTCCGTCTCCCCGCCCGGTGCCGGCGCGCCCAAACCCCTAACATACCGGGGCAAAGCGGCAAAGGCGCGCCGCTTCATATGTGTATCGCGGGGGGCAACCCGCAGCCGCGCTCTTTGCCGCGGTTTTCGCCATGCCTGTTGCAGTGGCCGCAGGGTGGCGTATAATGGTTCCACTTGCAACAATCTTGCTAGCCCCCCTGAGGGGGGTGGGTGAAATCGATGACACAGTCGCGTCCAATCCCCCGCTCGATCGGTCCTGGGATCGCCCCGTCCACCATCGAGCCGCGTCCCGCACCAGTGCGCAACGACCTGAACGGGTGTCCATGGCACGACGTCAAGGAGAAACTTCGCGATGTCGGCTTGCGCCCGACGCGGCAGCGGATGGCACTGGGCTGGATCCTTTTCGCCAAGGGCGACCGCCACGTGACGGCGGAGATGCTTTACGAAGAGGCGACGCGCGCCAAGGTGCCGGTGTCGTTGGCGACAGTCTACAATACTCTGCACCAGTTCACCGAAGTCGGTCTGCTGCGGCAGGTCGCGGTCGACGGCTCGAAGGCATATTTCGACACTAACAATTCCGAGCACCATCACTTCTTCATCGAAGATCAGAACGATCTTATGGACATTCCGGCGAGCGATGTCGTTGTCGGTAAAGCGCCGGTGGCGCCCGAAGGCTACGAAATCGCCCGCATCGACGTGGTTGTGCGGCTGCGCCGAAAGAAGGATTGAAAGCTCTTCTCGCTGAAGACGCGCCGGTCGCGGTGCGTTCAAGTTAAGCGCGGCACTGAAAATACATCCCTCATCGGTTTGTAGACGCGGGCATCATTGGGGCCGGCGCGGCAGCGCTCGCGTTTTACAGAGCATGTGGCGGACAACAGCCCGGCGCCTCGAGTTCTGGCGGACAACAGCCTGGCGCCTCGGGTTCTTCATCCAGCGCTTGCGGCATTAGAATGAATATATTATTCATCATAATAGATGTATAAAACATCATTTGTGGTGTGATTCTATGATTACGGCTGGCCAGCTCAGGGCCTCGCGCGCCCTTCTTGGTATCGATCAGCGTGCGCTCGCTGAATCGGCCGGACTGTCATTGCCGACCATTCAACGGATGGAGTCGAGCGAGGGCGTGATCCGCGGCAACGTCGACTCGCTGATGAAGCTGGTCGCGGCGCTCGATGCACTCGGCATCGAACTGATCACCGACAACGCCGCGAGCCAGGGCGGCGGCCGCGGCGTGCGATTGAAGAGGCCGGCCTCGTGACGCTGACGATCGTCCTCGTCTGCGCAGCGGCGCTGTTGGCGCTCGCGCCCGTCGCAGTCATGCTTGCGCGTTCGCCCGCGGCCACGCGTATCGTTTACGCGGCAAGCCTGATCGTTTCGGCGATTTCGCTGGCGGCTGCGTTGACACATTTGCTCGGCAGCGCCGCGCCGGTCGGCATCACACTTCCGGTCGGCCTACCCTGGCTCGGCGCGCACCTGCGCATCGATGCGCTCTCCGCGTTCTTCCTCGTCGTGGTCGATCTCGGTGCCTTCAGCGCGAGCCTGTTCGCGCTCGGTTACGGCGAGCATGAGACGGCGCCCGAACGGGTGCTGCCGTTCTATCCCGCCTTCCTTGCCGGCATGACGCTCGTCGTGCTGGCGGACGATGCCTTCACGTTTCTGCTGTCATGGGAATTCATGTCGCTCACATCCTGGGCGCTGGTGATGTCACACCACCGTGTGCCCGAGAATGTGCGCGCCGGCTACATCTACCTGCTGATGGCGAGCTTCGGCACGCTCGCTCTGCTGCTGGCCTTCGGCCTGCTGGCCGGCAGCGATGGCCTTTATACATTCGAGCAGATGCGCGCCGCGCATCCGTCCGCGGCGCTCGACGCGCTGGTGCTGATCCTTGCTTTGATCGGAGCCGGTTCGAAAGCGGGGCTGGTGCCGTTGCACGTCTGGCTGCCACTCGCCCATCCGGCGGCGCCGAGTCATGTTTCCGCACTGATGAGCGGCGTCATGACCAAGGTCGCCGTCTACGGCTTTGTGCGGATCGTTTTCGATCTCGCCGGCAGCCCGGCCTGGTGGTGGAGCGTCGTGGTGCTCGCGCTCGCCGGCGCCACCACGGTAATGGGCGTTCTCTATGCGCTCATGCAGCACGATCTCAAGCGGCTCTTGGCCTATCACACGGTCGAGAATATCGGCATCATCTTCATCGGCCTCGGCCTGGCGCTGGCCTTTGCCACGCATGGACTGACTTTCGCCGCGGCATTGGCCTTCACCGCCGCGCTTCTTCACGTTTTCAATCATTCGCTCTTCAAGAGCCTGTTGTTCTTTGGCGCGGGCGCGGTCCTCACCGCGACGGGCGAGCGCGACATGGAGCATCTCGGCGGGCTCATTCATCGCATGCCGAAGACCGCCTTCGTCTTTCTTATCGGCTGCGCGGCGATCTCGGCGCTGCCGCCACTCAACGGCTTCGTCTCGGAATGGCTGACGTTCCAGGCGATTCTGCTCAGTCCGCAATTGCCGTCGTGGGCGCTCAAGCTCCTGGCGCCTGCCGTCGGCGCGTTGCTCGCACTTTCAGCCGCGCTCGCCGCGGCCTGCTTTGTCAAAGCCTATGGCGTGACCTTTCTCGGCCGCCCGCGCACGCCCGCCGCCGCGACGGCGATGGAAACGGATGGATTCTCGCTCGCCGCGATGTTGCTGTTGGCGGGGTTGTGCCTGCTGGTCGGAATCCTGCCGGGCCTGTTCATCAACGCGCTGGCGCCGGTGAGCGCCATGCTGGTCGGCGGCCGGATGCCGGCGCAGACCGGCGCCGAATGGCTCGCGCTGGTGCCGATCGCGGAAAGCCGCAGTTCCTATGACGGCCTTCTGGTATTCCTGTTCATGGTGCTGTCGGGCACGCTGGCGGCGCTTGCCATCCATCGCCTCGCTTCAGACCGGCTGCGCCGCGCTCCGGCGTGGGATTGCGGCTATCCCGACGCCAGCCCGGCGACGCAATATACCGCGACGAGCTTTGCGCAACCGATCCGCCGCGTGTTCGGCACGGTCGTATTTCGTGCCAGCGAGCATGGCGAGATGCCGCCGCCCGGCGACGCGCGTCCGGCGCGGCTCGTCGTGCAAATTCACGATCCGATATGGGACACGCTTTACGCGCCGATCGCATCGGCCATCGGCATCGCCGCAGATCGGCTCAATCGCTTGCAATTCCTGACCATCCGTCAGTTCCTGACGCTGGTGTTCTGCACGCTCGTCATTCTCCTCCTGGTGCTCGCCATATGGTCATGACGCTCGATTTGGCCGTGCAAGGCGTGCAGATGATGCTGGTGCTGCTGGTGGCGCCGCTGCTCACCGGCTTCGTGCGCAAGATGAAGGCGCGGCTGCAACGGCGGCAAGGACCACCGCTGATCCAGCCCTATCGCGATCTGGCGCGCCTCATGCACAAGGACGCAGTGCTGGCCGAGAACGCCTCCTGGCTGTTTCGGGTCATCCCCTATCTCATCTTCGCTGCCACCTGGGTGGCGGCATCGTTGGTGCCGACCTTCCGCACCGGGCTGTTGTTCTCGTGGTCGGCCGACCTGATCGCCATTATCGCACTTCTGGGCAGCGCGCGTTTCTTCCTTGCACTCGCCGGGCTCGATGTCGGGACGAGCTTCGGCGGCATCGGCTCGAGCCGCGAAGTGATGATTGCTTCGCTTGCCGAGCCGGCGATGATCATGATCGTGTTCACGCTGGCGCTTATCGCCGGCTCGACGCAGCTTTCGACCATGGCCGAATATATGGCATCGTCGGCGGTCGGCTTGCGGGTCTCGCTGGCGCTGGGGCTCGTCGCGCTGATCATGGTGGCCATCGCGGAGAATGGCCGCATTCCGGTCGATAACCCGGCAACGCACCTCGAACTCACCATGGTGCACGAAGCCATGGTGCTCGAATATTCGGGGCGACACCTGGCGCTGATCGAGCTGTCGTCTTCGCTCAAGCTGGTCGTTTATGTCTCCATCATCGCCTGCCTATTCGCGCCCTGGGGAATTGCTCCGGCCAACGACGGATTGCTGTCGCTCGCGATCGGGATTCCGGCCTACGTCGCCAAGCTCGCCGGCGGCGGCTTCCTGCTTGCGGTGTTCGAGACGTCGATCGCCAAGATGCGCGTGTTCCGTGTGCCGGAGTTCCTCGGCGCGGCCCTGATGCTCGGCCTTCTGGCAACGCTGCTGCGCTTCGTGTCGGGGAGCTTCTGATGAGCGGCATCGACTTCGACGTTGCCCATCTGCTCGCCGGCTCTTTGGTTCTGGTCAGCTTCATGGAACTCTATCAAGACCGGCTATATGCGCTTCTCAACACTTACGCCCTGCACGCGCTTGTGCTCGCCGCCTCGGTCGCCTGGCAAGCCTTTGATCAGAACGCGCCGCATCTCTACGTCACTGCCCTGATCGCGCTCCTCTTCAAGGCAATATTCATCCCGGTAGCACTGCACCGGATTATCGTGCGGCTCGGCATTCATCGTGAGATCGAGAAGGTGGTCGGCGTCGGCATGGCCATGCTCGCCGGCATCGGCCTCGTGGCGCTGTCCATGGTCGTGATGTTGCGTGTGACCCCCGGCGCCGATCCGCTGGCGCGCGAGGACTTGGCGTTCGCGCTTTCCGTCGTCCTGCTCGGCCTGTTGATGATGATCACGCGCCGCAATGCCGTCAGCCAGGTCGTCGGCTTCATGTCGCTCGAAAACGGCCTAGTACTGGCGGCGACCGGCGCCAAGGGCATGCCGCTCGTTGTCGAAATCAGCATCGCGTTTTCCATCCTGATCGCCTTCATCGTGATCGGAGTTTTCCTGTTCCGTATTCGCGAGCGTTTCGACAGCGTCGACGTGCAGGCGCTTGATCGTTTCCGCGGAGACCGCCGATGACGCTTGACGGCATGACATTCAATCCGGCTGCCGGCGTTCTCGTCGTTCCCGCTGTGGCGGCGGCGCTGCTCGCGTCGTTGCCCGGCTACCGGATGACGGCGCGGCTTAACGTAGTAGCGACGGCGCTGACTTTGCTCTGCGCACTATCGCTGCTGCTCGGCAAGCCGCAGCCCAACTCCTATCTCCTGATCGACGATCTCAACGGCACGTTCATCGTGCTGACGACCTTCGTGGGCTTCACCACCAGTATTTTCAGCGCAAGCTATATCGGCCATGAGTTGGAGATCGGTCGGCTGGCGCCGCCGTTTGTGCGCTTCTACCACGCCATGTATCAGGTGCTGATGTTCGCGATGAACCTTGCGCTCGTCGCCAACAATATCGGGCTGATGTGGGTGGCGATCGAGCTTGCGACGCTGACCACCGTATTGATGGTCGGCATCTACCGCACCCACGAGGCGCTGGAAGCCGCGTGGAAATATTTCATTCTCGGCAGCGTCGGCATCGCGCTGGCCTTGTTCGGCACCATTCTCATCTACATGGCGGCGCGTCCGGTCGTCGGAGAAGGCCTCGATGCCATGGTCTGGACGGTGCTGGTCAATCGCGCCGGCGCATTCGATCCGGCGCTGCTCAATGTCGCCTTTGTCTTTCTCCTTCTCGGCTACGGTACGAAAGTCGGACTCGCGCCGCTGCATGCCTGGCTGCCCGATGCTCACGCCGAGGGCCCGACGCCGATCTCGGCAGTGCTGTCGGGATTACTGCTCAATGTAGCGCTCTACGCGCTGCTGCGCTTCAAGATGCTGATGGCGGCGAACGCTGCGGCGCTGGCGCCCGGCCCGCTGATGGTCACGCTCGGCTTACTGTCTCTGGTGTTCGCGGCCTTCATGCTGTACCGCCGGCGCGACATCAAGCGGCTGTTCGCCTATTCGTCCATCGAGCACATGGGCATCATCGCCTTTGCCTTTGGCATGGGCGGCCCGCTCGCCAATTTCGCCGGCCTCTTGCACATGACCATGCACTCGCTGACCAAGTCGGCGATCTTCTTTGCCGTCGGCCATGTCGCGCAGGTCAAGGGCACGCAGCGCATCGGCGATATGGGTGGCCTCACCGAGAGCCATCCGGTGCTGGGTTGGGGCCTGATCCTCGGCGTCGTGGCCATCGCCGGCCTGCCGCCGCTCGGCATCTTTACCAGTGAATTCCTGGTGGTGACCTCGACCTTCGCCCGCGCGCCGCTACTCGCCGTCATTCTCGTATTCGGCATTCTGGTCGCTCTCGCTGCGCTGTTCCTGCGGCTCAACAGCATCGCCTTCGGCGAGCCGCGCGGTCCGTCCGGCAAGGCGCAGGCCTCTTACGTCCCGATGTTCGCGCATCTGGCGCTCGTCCTCGCCGCCGGCATTTACATGCCGCCGGCGCTTGTCATTTGGTTTCAGAACGTCGCCGGGCAACTCGGTTAGAACGATGAGCGCGCTTGCCGACATCCTGCAAGGCGAACGAATCGGTCATCATCGGGTGTGGCCGCGCATCCTGGTGACGGCGGACGGGTGGCGCGGGATTGCACGCCAAGTCGCCACCGGCCGCGCATCGTTTCTGGGCCTTTGGGGCGACGGCGGTGCCGCGCCCGCGGTGCATATGGCGCTCATGGACGAGAGCGCGGGCGAGATTGCGGTTGCTAGTGTCGCTTGTGCAAACGGAGCCTTTCCGTCCGTAGGCGCCATACATCCGCCGGCAATCCGGTTCGAGCGCGCCATCCACAGTCTCTACGGCTTGGTGCCGGATGGCGCCCCGGATGCGCGGCCGTGGCTCGACCTCGGGTTCTGGGATGTTCAATTTCCCCTTGGCGACCGCACGGCTGCGCCTGACGAAAAACGCGCCTACGCATTCTTACCGGTGGAGGGCGATAGCCTGCATCAGATCCCGGTCGGTCCGGTGCATGCCGGCATCATCGAGCCGGGACATTTCCGGTTCACCGCCGGCGGCGAGACCATCGCGCGCTTGGAGCAACGCCTCGGCTACGTGCACAAGGGCATCGAGTCGCTGATGGCCGGCGCGCCGGTCGAGCAGGCGGCGAAGCTTGCCGCGCGCACCTCGGGCGACAGCACAGTCGCCTACGGCATCGCCTTCGCTCGCGCGGTCGAGGCGGCGCTCGGGATCGATGCGCCGCCACGGGCGCTTTACCTGCGCGCTCTCATGGCCGAGCTTGAGCGGCTGGCCAACCATTTCGGCGATATCGGCGCTATCTGCAATGATGCCTCCTTCGCGATCATGCACGCGCATTGCGGCGTCTTGCGCGAATTGACGCTGCGTGCCGCCGATACATGCTTCGGCCATCGGCTGATGATGGATCGCGTCATCCCGGGCGGCGTTACTCGCGATCTTGCGCCTGACGGCGCAAATCTCATCCGCAGCATGTTGCAGGACGCGTCGCGCCGATTTGCGCGGTTGGTCGAGCTTTACGACAACACCGCCTCGTTGCAGGACCGCACCGCCGGGACGGGCATCGTGCGTCCAGACTTTGCCCGCCAGTTTGCGGCGCCGGGCTATGTGGGACGTGCCAGCGGCCGTCAGTTCGACGCACGAAAGACGCCGGGTTATGCGCCCTACGATCAACTCGACTTCACTGTTCCGGTCATGACCGACGGCGACGTGAATGCGCGGGTTTGGGTGCGTATTCGTGAGGTCGAGCAAAGTATAGCGCTGATCGGGCAAATTCTCGACCGCCTGCCGGACGGCCCGATTGCAAGCACACTCTCCGTTAGCGCCACGCCCGCCGAAGGGCTTGCGCTCGCCGAAAGCTTCCGTGGTGACGTGCTGGCGTGGGTGCGGCTCGACGGGACGCGCGTTGCACGGTGCTACCTGCGCGATCCGTCCTGGCTGCAATGGCCGCTGCTTGAGACGGCAATCGAAGGCAACATCGTCGCCGACTTCCCGCTCTGCAACAAGTCGTTCAATTGCTCGTATTCGGGGCACGATCTCTGATGCGCCGCACGCTGCTGGAAAGCCTCACCCATGGTCCGCTGACGGAAGCGGCGCCGGCGGCCGGCGATGCTGCCTTAGCAGAACTGGCAGCGAGCATCGAGCGCGCCGCACGTCGGCGGCTGGGGCGAAGTCTTGCGATCCGCGAAGTCGATGCCGGTTCCTGCAACGGCTGCGAGCTGGAAATCCATGCGCTCAGCAATGCGTTCTACGACATCGAGCGGCTGGGGCTGCGATTTGTCGCCTCGCCGCGTCATGCCGACGTGCTCCTGGTGACGGGGCCCGTCACCAAGAACATGCGCGAGGCGCTGGAGCGAACCTATGCTGCGACGCCAGATCCCAAATGGGTCGTCGCGCTCGGCGACTGTGCCGCGGACGGCGGCATATTCGCCGGCAGCTACGCCGTCGCGGGCGGGGTATCGAGCGTCGTGCCCGTCGACTTGCATATCCGCGGCTGCCCGCCGCCGCCGATCGAAATCCTCAAAGGACTGATAGCGCTGTTGGAAACGCAGACCAAAAAGCATCCGTGATGGCCGTCGCGCAGATACGCGACTAGTCGATTTTTTCGTCCGGATAGACGCCCCAAAGGCGGTTCTGCTCAATCCAACCGTCGAAGCCGTCGCCGGAAAGCTGGCACCAGGTGCCGGTGCAGCGCTTGATCGCGCCGAGCACGCCGAATTGCAGCTGCGCGGTCACCGCGCTCTTGGCGTCGGGCGCGGCATAAAGGGGCGCGAGATCAGTCTTGGATTTGAGCTGCACGGCCGCCGTGCGCTTGCCCGAGAGCAGCGAGTGATAGACCCACCCTTCCGTTCCGTCGGAATCGCGGATGCGCCGCCAATTCTCGAACTCAGCCGTGATCTCGACCGGCCAGCCGACTCGCGTGTAGATCCAGGCGACGTCGTGGTCCTTATCCGGGCCGCCGCGCACATTGACGCGGTCGGATTTGAGGCTCACGAAGCGCGGAATCGGAAGCCCGCTGGTCGTCGCATCGTTCGCCGCCTGCGCCACCCGGAGCGCGGCAGGCAGCAGGATTACCGCTGCGAACGCAACCCGAACCCAGAGGTTTGTCAGCGCTTTTCGTCGCAACGCCATCGCACCGTGCCGGCTCAACGCACAATCACCTGGGAACCCGGCACGCTTTGTTGGACCGCGGCCTTCTGGTAGAGAGAATTGCTGGATGTGGCTCCCGGCGGCAGTGTCGGCGAGGGCGGTTAATGAGCCCTGAACGGACGGCAACGGCGCGGACCGGTGCGACAGGCTGACGGGCAGGACGACAAGGGCCGGGCGATCAGACCCACGAGCGCAAGAGGCAGGCAATGGCATCGGGCAAGAAGCCGCTGGTTGTGGTGACCCGCAGGCTGCCGGATCCCGTCGAAATGCGCATGCGCGAGCTGTTCGACGCCCGGCTTAATGCCGACGACAAGCCGATGACGCATGCCGAACTCATCGCCGCCGCAAAGATCGCCGACGTTATCGTGCCGACCGTGACCGACCACATCGACCGAGCCGTGCTCAGCCAGTCCGGCGAGCGGCTCAAGCTCATTGCTAATTTCGGCAATGGCGTCGACAACATCGACGTGGCGACCGCGGTCCAGCGCGGCATCACCGTGACCAATACGCCGGGCGTCCTGACCGAGGATACCGCCGACATGACCATGGCGCTAATCCTGGCGGTGCCGCGGCGCCTAGCGGAAGGCGCTCAGGTGCTCATCGGCGACAAGGATTGGAGCGGCTGGAGCCCGACCTGGATGCTCGGCCATCGCATCTGGGGGAAGCGGCTGGGCATCGTCGGCATGGGCCGCATCGGCCAGGCGGTCGCGCGCCGCGCGCAGGCCTTTGGCTTGAAAATCCACTATCACGACCGCCGCAGGATGGCGCCGCAGACCGAAGAGGAATTGCACGCCACCTATTGGGAGAGCCTCGATCAGATGCTCGCCCGCATGGACATCATCTCGATCCACTGTCCGCACACGCCGGCGACCTATCATTTGCTCTCGGCGCGGCGCCTCAAGCTCATCCGCCCCGAGGCCTATGTCGTCAACACCGCGCGAGGCGAAGTGATCGATGAGAACGCGCTGGCGCGCCTTATCGAGGCCGAGGACATCGCCGGCGCTGGCCTCGACGTGTTCGAGCATGAGCCGGCAGTGAATCCGAAGCTCGTCAAGCTCGCGCGCGCCGGCAAGGTTGTGCTGCTGCCGCACCTTGCGTCCGCCACCCTCGAAGGTCGCGTCGACATGGGCGATAAGGTCATCGTCAATATCAAGACCTTCATGGACGGCCATCGTCCGCCCGACCGCGTCTTGCCGTCCATGCTGTGATCGCGACGCGTCCACGCAGATGCCGACGCGGATCCTGGAAGAGATGCTGGTGCCTGCGCTCGATCCGGGCATCGATCTCTATGTCCGCACCAAGCGGCCCGCCGATATGAACGCGTTCGCCCCCGAACGCACGGTGCTGTTCGTGCACGGCGCGACCTATCCGGCGCACGCATCGTTCGATCTGAAGCTCGATGGCGTATCGTGGATGGAGACCATCGCTGCGCGCGGCTACGATGTTTATCTGCTCGACATCCGCGGCTACGGCAAGTCGACGCGGCCGAAAGAAATGGCCGAGAAGCCCGACGCGCATCCGCCGATCGTCCGCGGCGACACCGCGATCAGGGATATTTCGGCTGTCGTCGATTTTATTTTAAAGCGACGCAATGTTCCGCGACTCGCACTCGTCGGCTGGTCGTGGGGCACGACGCTCATGGCGACCTACACGACGCGGAATGCCGATAACGTCGAGCGCCTGGTGCTCCACGCACCGGTCTGGATTCGCCGAACCCCGTCGCTGTTGCAATCCGGATCCGGTCCGCTCGGCGCTTATCGCACCGTCACGCGGGAGCAGGCGCGCGTGCGCTGGTACACCGGCGTCGCTGAGGACGAGAAGGCGACCTTGATACCGGCAGGCTATTTCGACGCCTGGGCGGACGCGACTTGGGCGAGCGACCCCGAAAGCGTGAAACTCGATCCCGCGGTGATCCGCGCCCCCAACGGCGTGGTCCAGGACGGGCTCGAATACTGGTCGTCCGGCAAGCCCTATTACGATCCGGCCAAAATCACCGTGCCGACCTTGCTGGTGCTCGCCGAATGGGACCACGATACGCCGCCCTATATGGCGCAGACCCTGTTCCCGCTGCTCGTGAATGCGCCGGACAAGCGCCTGGTTGAGCTCCCCGAAGGCACCCACCACGTCATGCTGGAGAAAAACCGGTTCAAGCTGTTCGACG
>DATJYT010000153.1:0-14981 GCA_035499475.1 Xanthobacteraceae bacterium
CGCCGGTCCCGATCTCAGTGCTCAAATCCGGCGTGGTCGACGGCATGGCCTATACGCTTTATTCGGACGGCTCGATCGAAGCCACGCTGCCGCAGGGCACGTTGCGATTCGGCTCGATTACCGAACTGCGCAATCACATCGAGCAAAACGCCTAGCTCTCGGCTCGTGAGCTCGTTGGTCGCGGCCGCCGGTCCGCCTCGATCCGGAGCCAATTCTTCCCCACTTTGACTATTGTTGCACCGCGAAATTCTATCGAGGCGAATTTAGAGAGAGTACTTGGTGATTATTACACGCATCCGGCGATGGTTTTATTGCTTTCAATGCTGAACCGTAGTATCCACCAGAATTGCTTGCAGTTCTTCGTTGTGTGTGGATGCAATTCATCCATCGAAATGCTTGTATTCGACAGTATCGGAGAAGGCCTGAGCCATAGGTCCTGGGCGGCGGGAGTGACCAGGGCACCACGTCAGACAACGAGGCCATCGTGGAGAATCCAGGAGACAGCAGCTTCATCGAGCTGACGGCGAATATCGTGTCGGCCTATGTCAGCAACAACACGGTTCCGAGCGCCGACATACCGAGCCTGATCGGCCAGGTGCATGCCGCACTCAAGCTCGTGTCGGGGGCGCAGGCGGCGACGCCGAGCGAGCCGCCCAAGCCGGCCGTTCCGATCAAGCGATCGGTCAACTCCGATTACTTGGTCTGCCTGGAAGACGGCAAGAAGTTCAAATCGCTGAAGCGGCATCTGCGCACGCAGTACAACATGACGCCCGAGCAGTATCGCGACAAATGGGGCTTGGCGCCCGACTACCCGATGGTGGCGCCGAACTATGCCGCGGCGCGATCACAGCTCGCCAAGCAAATGGGTCTCGGCCAGCAGCGGCGCCGCCGCCGCGAGCGGGGTTGACCGGGGGCGGTCTCAGCGCTGCAAGACGTCGACGACGCGGTTGGCAAAGCTCAGCCGATCGGCCATCACCGCGATGACGTAACCAAGGAGCGCTTGGCTCAAGGCCGGCTGCTCGTGTTTGATTTTCTCGTAGCTGTCGGCGGTGAGCTCATAGAGGACGCTGCGCGTCTCGGCTCGGATCGTCGCGCTGCGCGGCCGCCCGGTGAGCAGGCCCATTTCGCCGATCGTGGTATGCCGGCCGAGGCTGCGCACCCGCATCGTCCTGCCGTCGGCGGCTTCGACAATGATGCCGATGCGGCCGTCGAGAATGAAATGCATCGATGCCGCTTCATCGCCTTGGCGGGCGATGACGTCGCCGGGTTCCACTTCGAGGCGTCGACAATATCCGGCAAGGCGATCGGCGTGCTCCTCGCTGCCGAGCGCATCGGACAACCAGACATGCAGCGAGCGGGCATCGCCGTCGTCGGCCCGATGGGTCTCGACGATGGCCTGCTCGCAGGCTTCCAGCGCGCTGTCGAGATCGGACGCAACCGTGACGTCATCGGCGATAAATCGCGCGGTGCGAAAGGCCCTTTCCAGTTTCGGCGTGAGGTTGACGAGCACGATCCGGGCGCCGGTCTTGGCGGCTGCCTGTTTGATTTGCGCGAAGCTGTGCGCGGCCGATGAATCAAGCCCGGTCACCAGCCGGAAATCAAAAATCAGAAAGCGGCAATCCGGCTGCTCGTCGAGCAGCGCCTTTACATACTGGTAGAGCCGATTGGCGGAGCCGAAGAACAAGTAGCTCTGAAGCGTTATGCCTTGAATCTCGCGGCCGTGGCCGGCGAGAAGCGCGAGCTCGCGCGGACCGCGATCGAGCGAGGAGCGGTACTCCGACCCATCGAAGCTGAACTTGATTGCATTCACCCGGCTCGCGCTCAATGCGAAGGTCGCGCAACCGATCACGACGCCGATCAGAACGCCGGCGATGAATCCCGAATAGATGATGAGGACCGCGATGACGATCAATGACAGGTATTCGAGCGGCAGCAGCCGCCGCGACGAATGGATGAGCCACTGAAAGACCAGATCGGAGCCGAGATAGAACAACAGGCCGGCCAGAACGTATTTCGGCACATAGCCGAGGAACCCAGGGTCGGCGATGAGCACTGCGGTGGAGACCGCCGCGACCGTCAGCCCGGCCAGCCGGCTGGTCGCTCCGGCCCTGCGGACCAGGATCGAGCGGCTGAACGAGGTGCAGCTCACGTAGCCGCCGCACGCGGCGGCGGCGAGGTTGGCGATGCCGAGCACTTTGAGGTCGCGCTCGATGTCGGCTTCCTCACGGGTCGCGATCTCGATTCCCGTCGTGTTCAGGAGCAGCGTGCTAATGGTGACGAACATGACGGCGAGCATGTCGGCCGCGAGCGACGGCAACGAGGCCCAGGTGAAGCCGTCGAGCGCGCCTGGCTTCCACGGCAACGTGAGGCCGGCCATCGGCTGCGGCTGGAACATCCAGCCGTCGGCGCGGGCTGTGCTGGGCGTGGTGGCCGTCGCTAGCAGGACAGCGTAAGTCAGTGCGATCGCCGCCAGCAGAACGCCGGGAAGGACGAATGGACTTTTGGAACGGCGCAGCAGCACCTGCAGCGCGATGGCGACCGCGGCGCCGGCGGCGAGCTTTGCGGCGATGCCGGCGTTCAAGAACGTAGCCAAGTTATCCAGCGCCGGCCGCTGCGCGGTCACGACCTGTACGGCGCCGGTGATCATCAGCCAGCCGGTCGCGCCGAGGAATCCGCCGATCACCGGATACGGCACGAAGCGGATCGCGCGCCCCGCATGGGTGAAGCCGAGCACGCACAGCAGCAGCCCCGTGGCCGCCGTCGTCAGCGACATGGCGACGAGGGCCGGTTCGAGGAGATCGGTCGTGCCCGCGGCGGCGAGCCGATGGACGATCGTCGCCACCAGCGCGGCGATCACAACGGAGATTGAACTGTCGGGCCCGGCGACCGCGAAAGGCAGCGAACTGCGCAACGCCACGATCGCTCCGCCGATTGCGGCCGACAGGAAGCTCACCGCGATGCCGTAGGACAATTGGCTCTGCAGCGGGCCGGTGAAAATCAGCACGCCGTAGGATAGGCAATAGGCAATCGACAGGACGCTGCAAATTGCGCCTGCGAAGATATCGGTCAGGCTTGCGCGCAGGAACTTTTCGTTCAATGTCCCGCCTATCCCCCAAGTGCCGCGCGCGCATCCGAGCGGATGCGCTCCACCATCGAGCGGAACCCGTTCGAGCGTTGCGGCGTCAGATGTTCGCGCAGACCGAGCTTCTCGAAAAGCGCAACCGCGTCGGTGGCGAGAATATCCTTTGCCGCTTTTCCGGAATAGATCGCGAACAGGACGGCGATCAGGCCGCGCACGATATGCGCATCGCTGTCGCCCGCAAATGTCAGGACCGGACCGGCTGCGCCATTCGGACGCACCGCGGTGTCGAGCCAGACCTGGCTGGCGCAACCTTGCACTTTGTTGGCGTCGCTGTGCGCCGCTTCGGGCAGCGGCGGCAAGGCACGCCCAAGCTCTATCAGATAACGATAACGATCGTCCCACTCGTCCAGGAGCGAGAAATTGTCGATGATCTCTTGGATATCAGCCATCAAGCCTGCGTCCCACGTCACCTTTTATATAGAGTGACATGGACGGCGGGTCGATGTGTTCAGTGGCGGCGAAACCGCGCGAGCGGCGTTGGCACGACCGGCAGGCCGGCCTCGCTAAGCGGAGTGTTTTGCGTCCCTGCGCGACGGCGATCCGTGCCAGGCCGGGAGGAGGTCGGCCGGCGTCAGCGTATCTTGCGAGGCCTTTTCGGGTGCCGGTTTGTCGAGCGCGCCTTTGTCGCCTGCTCGGCGGCCGGTGCTACCGGTGATGGCGCCGCTCTCGCGCTGGGCCAGCTTTGCGGTCAAGAAATCGTAAATCATCTTGGCGCCGGCCTGTGCCTTGTAGCCGATCGCCACGGCGACTTCAGATCCAACGGTGCATGCGTCGGGCTGGCGCGAGCAGAAGCCGCGAAGATCCTGGACGGTGGCGGAGGCCGCCGAAATGGCGTCGGACGCGCCGACATCCGCTGCCGGCGTTCCTTGTTTGGAACCCGTCGGCAGGAGGATCAGCACGATGCTGAGCCAGAACACCATGCGCAACAGAAAGAACATCGGTCCCGTGTCCCCAGCGGCATGAGTTGCCGCTCGAGGACGCAAGCTAGCAGGCGGCGTTGAAGGTCGCGTTCGCGGGATCGAGGCGTTTTTGTCCATAATTGAACAGAATACGCCTCAAATTTTCGATCAATTCGACAAAATGCAATTTAGCTAAAGTTTGAGCGAATGCCTGCGCCGTCGCATTTCTCGGCGCTGCCGCTCTGCATTCGCGAGTACCGCGGCGCGCGGCAATCGCGAATTTCGCAGTGTCAATATCTTGGCAACCGCGTGCGGCAAGACCCGATTCACCATTCCGCCTGAAATCCGGTCGTCGCCATCGGCCCGAGGCGCGGTGACGCCGCATCACAGTGTGCAGCGCCTGTTGCTTTAGTGTTCGCTTAAGCGGCCT
Source organism: Xanthobacteraceae bacterium (assembly GCA_035499475.1). Lineage (GTDB taxonomy): Bacteria > Pseudomonadota > Alphaproteobacteria > Rhizobiales > Xanthobacteraceae > BOG-931. The sequence continues at coordinate 4,472 of DATJYT010000153.1, forward strand.
CTGACACGATCCCGCAACAGAACAAAGGGGAGCGCGTCCGCGGAGCCGGGCGTGCGTTCGGGAGCCGTGGGCCTCTTCGCGCCATTGCGGGATTATGTCGAGACGCTTGTGCATCCGTCGGCGCAGCAGGACGCGCTGACGGCGGCGCGGCATCGCGCCTTTATTGCGCCGCGCCTTCTGGGCAGCATCGTCCTGTTGGCGTCGTGTCCGGTTTATCTCCTGGTGCGCGGCGCGCCGAGCGGGATCGAGTTGCTGGTGTTCGCTTGGCTCGTCATCCCGATCTCCACTGCGTATTACCTTTCCGGCACCGGACGCTACGAAAGCGCGCACGTGCTTTCGTCGCTGGCGTTGACCGGCGTGGTGACGGCAGTCGCCGCCATGACCGGCGGCATATCGTCGTTCGCCGCCATCTGGCTCGTCGTTGTTCCACTTGAGGCTGCGCTGTCGGCGTCGCGCCGGGTTGTCGCGACCGCCTCGACGCTTGCGCTCGCCGCCGCAGGCCTCCTGGTGCTGCTCGGCAGCCTCGACCTCCTGCCGCCGCCCGATCCGAGCGTTCCTGCCAGTTTGCCGGCGCTTGGCATCGTGTCGGCCGCACTCTACGCGACCGGCCTGGCGCTTGGCGCCGAGGCGTTGGCGCGCACCAGCTTTTGGCTGCTCTACGCCGAGGAGGACCGCTACCGGCTGCTGGCGCGCAACATGACCGATGTGATTATCCGCCACGGCCGCGACGGCAGCGTGCTTTTCGTATCCCCCGCGGCGGAGACGTTGTTCGGTACGCGCATGGCGGACTTGCATGGACAAGGCCTGTTCGATCGCGTCCACGTCGCCGACCGCCCCGCCTACCTGACGGCGCTCGGCGATGCGGCGGCGCTCGGCGAAAGCCGGTCGGTCGAGTTTCGCGTGCGTTGTGAAGGTTTCGACGCCGCCGGCCTGCCGATCGCGAAATTCGTGTGGATCGAGATGCGTTGCCGGCCGCTTGAACAAGTTGCGGCGGAGCCTCTTGACGAAGGCCGCCGTGAAGTCGTCGCCGTGCTTCGCGACGTCACCAAGCGAAAGACGCAGGAAGCCGCTCTCGAAGATGCACGCGCCGAAGCCGAGCGCGCCAATACGGCAAAGACCCGGTTCCTCGCCACCATGAGCCATGAGCTGCGCACGCCGCTCAACGCCATCATCGGCTTTTCCGAGATGCTGGCGAACGAAGCGATGCTGATCCTCGACGCCAAACGCCGCGCCGAATATGCCGGCCTCATCAACGAGTCGGGAACTCACCTGTTGTCCGTCGTCAACGGCGTTCTCGATATGTCAAAGATCGAGACCGGCAATTTCGAGATCACGCTGGAACCCTTCTCACCCGCGCAGGTGATCGTAAGCTGTTGTGAGCTGCTAGCGCTCAAGGCACAGGAGGCGGGGCTTCAACTGCAAAAAACGGTTCCCGCTGATCTTCCGGAAATGATTGCCGACAAGCGTGCGTTCAATCAGATCCTGCTCAATCTGCTGTCGAACGCGATCCGCTTCACCGATCGTGGCGGCACGGTGACGGTGAGCGCGCGTGCCGAGGCGGCTCACGTCACCCTCGTGGTCGAGGACAATGGCGTCGGCATCAGCGATGAAGACTTGGAGCGTGTTGGGGAGCCCTATTTCCAGGCGGGTACACCGTATGACCGCCGCCATGGCGGCACCGGGCTGGGTTTGTCCATCGTTAAGGGTCTGGTGCGCCTGCATGCCGGGGAAATCTCGATCCGCAGCCGCATCGGCGACGGCACCCGCATCACGGTGCGCTTGCCGCTCGATTGCGAGCGCGCGCGCCAGGCAAGGAAGCCCGCGCCGCGCGGCGCCGTTTCGGTAATGAGCGACGTCACGAGCCAGGTGGCGAGCAATGTCGCAACCTATCCGCAGAGTCCGGTAGTGCTGCGCGATGTTCCGGTATCGCTTGCCGAACGAAGGACGAAAAAAAGTGCGTAGCCGTCGCAACTATGACCGCGGGGTTGGCGGTCACCTTGCGGCAGCCGCCGGGGTGCTGGCGGTGCGGGTATGGGTGCGCGCTGCCGCGCGCCCGGTGGACACGTTCGCGATTTTGGGCGCGGTCGCGGCGACCATTCTCATCGTCGTCAACGCGGCTTTCCTGCAATCGGGATCGCGTCCGGCCCCCTTCTTCGCCAATCCGGCGCCGAAGCCGGCGGCCGTCGATGCGCGGCCGAAGCCCGTGGAGATTGCGCCGCCCAAGCCGGTGCCGCAGTCGATCGCTGTGCGCCGCAACGATCCGATCGCCGAACTGATAGGACCGTCGCCGCGAATCATGGCGGTGCAGCGCGTGTTGTCAGAGTACGGATACGGTCAGATCAAACCATCCGGCATGCTCGACAACGCGACCAGCGCGGCGATCGAGAAATTCGAGCGCGAGCATAAGCTCCCCATCACCGGGCGGGTGTCCGACCGCCTGGTCAAGGATCTGTCCGCCATGACCGGACAACCAGTCGAATAACGACTTCCGCGAGGGCAGTCCCGCTTCGGACTTCGCAAACCCGGCTTTTCGTGGTTATGGAGTCCGCATCCGCGGGCCGTCTCCGCGTTCCGGAATGACGAAACCGAGCGATGCGCCTTAAATCCGCGCTATGGGTCGCCGCTTATCTGCGCCGCTGTCAGGTCGAAGGCGCGTTCGCGGTCGTGCGCCGGCGCGGTGCCGAGGAGGCCGGTGCCATCTATGTCCGCATCAGCCGGCTCGATGGCACCTCCGATCTCTACGGTCCGGCGCCGCAGAGCGAGCTTCCGGACGAGCGCGGCGCTGACCGTGCCTTCACGGCAAGCCTCGCCAAGCAACCAGCCCCCGATGAAGCGGTCGAGACTTATCTCGCGCGCGAAATCAAATTCGATCCGGACGTCTGGATCGTCGAAGTCGAGGACGCTGCCGGGCGAAATTTTCTCGACGTCGTCGGACGCTGATTCCGGCGGACTGGAATTCAGACTATCATTCAATCTCGTCGGATCATGGTCTAGGACGCTTCGCGGCGGTCCTTTGACGATGCGACGGCGGACACCCGCTGCGCGGGCGTCCCGCGCGCGCGGGGCGCGGCGTCGTCTGGCGAGAGCAGCGGCTGATGTTTGGCTGCAGCGCGCTCGCCGGCCGGCAGAGCTTGCCAGATCGCGACCATGCCCTCGGCCGCTTCGACGGTCATCTCGTCGAACAGCAGCGCGAGATTATGCACCCGTTCGACCGATTGGCCGACCATCGGATTGACGAAAAGAAGAATCCGATAAACCAAGTGGCGTGGCACGCCCAGCGCCTTCAAGGCGATGGCAATTGGTTCGCCGAGGCTGTCGCGCGCAATGAGCCGCGCCTGCTCGCGCGAAATGTGCAGCGCCGACGCAAGCTGCTGCGCGAACTCGTCGCGATTGCCGGAGAGCGCCGCCGCCTCCAGTCGTTGCCCGACTGCCGGAACGCGCACGATGTTGACGCGCCCGGCAGGCAACGGCGCGACCACGGGAAGGTTGAGCACGATCAGCCGCCGCTCGTAGTCGTCGGCGGCGATAAAGAGGTCGTTAAGCTCGCGCGCCGTTGCGGGAGCAATCGCATCGTCCGGCGCCGCGGGCTCGTCCGGCACATCGGGCTGCAATTCGGGCTGCAGCCCGGGCGCGGCGTTCACCACGACCGCCGTCACATGCACAGGGTGTGCGAGCGCGGGGGCCGCGTCGCCCTGCTGCAGCAGCGGATGCGCGCGCAACGGACCGGCCACTTCCGGCAAATCGTTAACGAGATATTGAAGGACACGCAGCGGCGGTGCCAGATGCCGCGCCAGACGCGCCGCCACCGCCGCCCGTGTCGCTACGTCGACGGTTTCGAGCAGCCGCAGCGCCAGCTCGGTGTAGTGGCGTTCCTCGTCCGGCGTGTGCCGCAGCTTTTGCATGTAGAGGTCGGTGAGAACGCGAATGAGTGTCGGACGCATATCGACACCGCCGCGCAGCCCGATATCGGAAAGGCTTTCCAGGCTGCCAATGCTGGACTTTTCCATCGCACGTGACTCGATCGCAACAGGGGACAAGACAGTGATTTCACGTGCAAGCCTAGACGGTTCGCGTTAGCGGAGCGTTAACCTTGCATGCCGCTTAATCGCGAAGACACCGCGCGGCGGGAGTGAATTAAAGGTCCGTCGCCGGCAGTCCGAGGAAAGTGGCTGGTGGGCAACGTAATCAAATTCCCGGACGAGGGCCGCATTGTGCGCTTCGGCCGCACCGATGCGCAGGATGAATCGGCAACCGTCATCATCCTGCCGGTGGTGCGGATCGAACGATATCCGGATTCCGCCGTCGACAGCGCCGAACCCCAAACGCGTCCGCCGGCGGACAGCGGCGGTCGCCGCCGCTTGAGGCGCCGCTGAACTGCGACGCACCAATGTCGCCGCGAGAAAGTTCCCGTCGCGAGTTGGCTTTGCCGCTTCTCGCCGTCCTCGCCGCACTCCTGCTTCCAGGTTGCTCGACCATCGGCGATTTCGGCAGGCTGCGCGACGACATGACCAGCGACGACATTCACACCTGGGTCGGCGAGGATGCCGCCGCCAGCGTCGGCGCGCCGGTCTCGGCCAACAATCTGACCGACGACGAGCACACGCTGCGCGATCTCGCCTTTCCGCTGATTGAGCCGCCTTACGATCGCATCCGCTGGGACGCGGTGCTTTACGAATACGGCGTGAAGAAATCGCTACGGCGCGAGGAATGGATTTTCGACGTCGCGGCCTATTACGGACACCTGCAAACGGTTTTCCACCGCTCGAGCGCGGGACGCTACAATCAGTTGATCGACGACATCCGCAACGACATAGTGCGCATCGAGCCGTTCTTCGCGACGGCCCGGCGCGTCATCGCGCTCGATCAGCAGCGCGAGCAGACCATGCAGAATGTCGCCGACCTGACCCTGCCGGAGCGCAATAGTGCGCTCGCGCGGGTCGGTGAGAACAGCCTGACCATCGCCTGGGTGCATCATTCGTTGACCGAGCGCTACGCCAGCTATCGCTATGCGCTCGAACATCTCATGGTGGCGGAGCCCGATCCGGCCGGCGCCGAGGCGGAGCGGCTGCTCGCGCAACTGCAACAGCAGATCGCCGCCAACGAGTTGGTGCCGGGGCCGGCCTTGGCGCCGCTCACGGCGAAGCTGGTGACGAAATCGTAGCGCGACTTACTGCACGGGGCCGATCTGACACTTGGCGGCGGCAAGCGCGCCGCGCGCCATCGGCATCAGGCCCGGTTCGGGAGCGAGCGCGCGCAGCAGGATCAATCCCGTCGTCGTCGGCGATTCGATGATCAGCCGGTCCGCAGCCGTCACGTCTTCCTCTTCGGGCACTTGCGCATGCTGCTCGGGCGTCATGAGGTCGAGCTCGATTGCGCGCCGTCCGGCGGCGCGATCGTTGATGGCGTAATAGGCGACGCTGTTGCGCGTATAGAATGTGACCGAAGTGTAGGCTTGGCTTACCGGCGCGTTGAGCTTGAGTGCGCCGTCGGACAGATCGTAACGGCACACCGCCGTGGCGAAGGCGGGATCCGTAAACGGCAGCACCGAGGCCTGCGCCGTCGGCGCGGCAAGCGCGACCATCGTATTGACCGGCGTCAGCGGCGTCAGCCGCGAATAGGCGTCCTGATTTGCCGCTTTCGGCATCGCCAGCACGGTTGAAAGGTGAACGATGCCGCCGAGCAGGATCGCGCCGAGCACCCAGAGCAGAAGCCGAACCATCATGAGCAGTTCTTTCGCGTCACGCTCGGCATCGGACCCTCCTTGGTCGTGCGCGTAGCGACCCCGATCGGCGTGTCATAGAGCCGCCACACCAGAACGAAACGCTCGATGCCGCCGGTCGGGAGCCAATTGCCCGGCCGCGCCCGCGGCGCGACGTTGATGGTGAAGCTGCCGTCGATGTCGCGCACGATTTCCTCGCTGGTGAAAACGTGGCGGTCGAGGGTGTTGGCGACCAGCCGGCCGTCGCGGTCGTAGAGCGCGACCGTCCAATAGCGCGCGGCGGGCGTCAGGCCGCTGATGGCGTAGGTGCAACGGCCGTCGAAGGGTTTGCCGAGATCGTCGGTGCGGGCATAGAAGGCGATGCCGTCGCCCATGCCGATCGGCAATTCGCCGCTGCGCGCAATGGTGGCGCGCGCATAGGGGTCGATGTCGGTTGAGCCGCTCTTCGGCCATGCGGTCCATGCGCCGATCGAGAGCGCGCCGAAGGCGATGCCACGCGTGATCGTGAGCCAGGTCGCCCCAAGCCCGATCGCGGCGGCGAGTATCAGTGTGAAGCATGATCCGAACAACAGGCGCATGGGATCCGATCCGAATTTGGCGGAGCGTCAGTCCCCGCGCGGCGCGCCGGCCGGCTGCTGATCGGTGGCCGCGGTAACGGTGGTGGCGCCGGCTTTGCCGGCAACGCGCTTGCCGTCGTCGACCGCGCCCGTGGGGCCCGGTGCCGCCGACTGCGCCGACAGCGCCTGGTTGGCTTCATCCAGCAGGCGTTCGATGCGCAGGAGGGCCTCGGTCCCCTTGCGCGTCAGCAGCGCCGGGTGCGGCTCCGCACCGCCCTTGAACGAGGCGTCGGCAATGGCCGGAGCATGGGTTGGCGGCGGCAAGCCCGGCAGCGGCCGCAATTCGATGCCTTGATGCGCGTAGGCCATGATGTTGTGCCAGGTCATGGCTGGCAACGTGCCGCCGGTCATGCGCTTGGTGGACGTATAATCGTCGTTGCCCATCCAAACAGCGCCGGTGAAGTTGCCGGTGTAGCCGACGAACCAGGCGTCACGCCATGAATTGGTAGTGCCGGTTTTGCCCGCCACCGGAATGCCGTCGAGCTTGGCGCGCTGGCCGGTGCCGTTTTCAACCACCGAATTCATCATCTTGATCATGTCGAGGGCGACGCTCGGCGCGATGACCTGTTGCGGCTTCTTGCCGTCCCGGTCGAAACGCCAAACCAACTCGCCATTGCCGGTGCGCACTTCGAGCGCCGCGTGGGGCGTCACCGCCTTGCCGAGATTGGGAAACGTCGCGTAGGCGACGGCGTGCTGGTAGACGTACACCTCGTCGGCGCCGATCGGCAATGATGGCGTATCGGGTAGCGGCGACTGGATGCCGAAATTGCGCGCGGTCTGGACGATCATGGCGCGGCCGATCTTGGGATTGCCGTGACCAAGCTCGATGGAGAGCTTCACCGGAATGACGTTGATCGAGTGCGTGATCGCTTGGAGCAGCGTCACCGCACCCGAATAGCCGCCGGAGTAATTGTGCGGGCACCAGTTGCCGATGCAGACCGGCGAATCGACGATCACCGACGTCGGCTTGAAGCCGTTCGCCAGCGCGGTGGCATAGACGTAAGGCTTGAACGACGAGCCAGGCTGGCGCAGCGCTTCGGTCGCGCGGTTGAATTGGCTCGCGCCGTAATCGCGGCCGCCGATCATGGCGCGGATGCCGCCGTCGAGATCGGCGATGACTACGGCCGCCTGGCTGGCGCCGTAGTCGCGACCGTACTGACGCAGATTCGTCTCGACCTGATTCTCGGCAAAGCGCTGAAGATTGGAATCGAGCGCGGTGCGGACCACGAAATAGCGATCAGTGACCGATTTCGGGAACGTGTCGACGAGCTTTCGCATCTCGTCGAAGGCGTAGTCGAGATAATAGTTCGGCGCGTCCTGCTGGGTGCGGTCGATCGGCGTCGCCGGATTGCGCCGTGCGCCGTAGACTTGGCCTTCGGTCATGAAGCCGTTGTCGACGAGGTTGTCGAGCACGACGTTGGCGCGTGCGCGCGCGGCCGGCAGGTTGACCAGCGGCGAGAACTTGGTCGGCGCCTTGAACAGGCCGGCGAGCATGGCCGCCTCGGGCAGCGTCACGTCGCGCACCGACTTGCCGAAATAATATTGCGCGGCCGCGTCGACGCCGAACGCGCCGCCGCCCATATAGGCGCGGTCGAGATAGAGCTTGAGAATCTCGTTCTTGCTCAGATGCGCTTCGAGCCAGATCGCGAGGAAGGCCTCGTTGATCTTGCGCTCGACGGTACGCTCGTTCGACAGGAACAGGTTCTTGGCGAGCTGCTGAGTGATGGTCGAGCCGCCCTGCACCACGCCGCCGGCCTGGGCATTGGTCATGAGGGCGCGGAAGGTGCCCATGAAGTCGATGCCGAAATGCTCGTAGAAGCGCCGGTCCTCTGTCGCCAGCACGGCCTTGATCAGATGGTCGGGAAACTCATCGAGCGGCACCGACTCGTTGTGCTTGATGCCGCGGTTGCCGATCTCGTTGCCGTAGCGATCCAGAAACGTGACCGCGAGATCGGACTTCTTCAGCCAGTCGTCATCCGAGGTCTGGCGGAAGGCCGGAATCGCGAGCGCCAGCATCAGGATGAGGCCGCCGGTGCCGAGCGTTGCCGCTTCCGACAGCGGCTCGACCAGGAGCCAGCGCCGCCAGCCGGCGACGTGGCAGCCGTCCATCAGATCGGTGAACCGCTCATAGGCGTCGCGCGCCCACTTGCCGCTCTGGAACAAGGCGGAATCGATCCGCGCGTCGAGATCGAGCAGCGCCCGCTTGAGCCTGCGCCGCCAGCCGTCGCCCGGATCGGGGAATGCATTCGTCAAGGTTGAGCGCTCCGGCAGCGGCCCTGGTCCGAGAGCCTTGCTCTCGAGAATCTCGCCTTTTTAACCGACCCGGCTTTCACCGGCCAAGAGATAGTCAACCGAGGCTCACCGTCCAATGCCACAAGACTCACAAGGTGAATGGATATTGAGGGCAAATTGGGCTTATGCATGGGATTATCGCGAGCGTCCCGCCGCGACAAATGGCGCGCCCGAAGGCGAGCCGGGGCGGCGGATCGGAGAACACCATGGCAACCAAAGATGGCCGAGATCATGGCCACGCTCACGGCCACGATCATGGCCGCGATGAAAGCGTGGATGAAAGGCCGTTTTGGAAGCGCAAATCGCTCGAGGACATGACCGAATCGGAATGGGAGAGCCTGTGCGACGGCTGCGGCAAATGCTGCCTCAATAAGCTTGAGGAGGAGGGCACCGATCGCACCTTCTATACCAATGTCGGCTGCCGGCTGCTCGATGGCCTGACCTGCCGGTGCCGCGACTATCCGCACCGCGAGGCGCTGGTCGAGGATTGCGTGCGGCTGACGCCCGAAACCCTGAAAACCATCACCTGGCTGCCGCCATCATGCGCTTATGTGCGCATCGCCGAGGGCAAGGACTTGTTGTGGTGGCACCCGCTGGTTTCGGGCGATCCCGAGACGGTGCACTTGGCCGGCGTCTCGGTGCGCGGGCGCGTCGGAGCCAGTGAGGTGGACGTGCCCGACGAGGACCTTGAAGATTGGATCGTCAGTTGGCCGCTGAAGATGCCGAAGGCAGCGCGGCGGCGGTGAAGACTTGCCGGCCAATGGCACCCCTGCCTTGCGAATAGGCGGGTTGCATTGCGGCCTTTGCCGGGCCAATTGGTGCCCGGCATGGCCCAAAACGTCGCCCCGGATGACGCCCACAGTATTGCGCCCGACATCGTCGGTGACGCACTCGCGTCCGCTCGGCTCAAGCCTGGCACCAAGCGCGAGTCGGCGCCGGCGGCGCCGCTCGATCATGCCGCCATCCGCACCATCGTCGCCGGCATCATGCTGGCCATGTTTCTTTCCGCGCTCGAACAGACCATCGTCGCACCGGCGCTACCGGCCATCGGCAAGAGCCTCGGTGATGTCGATGATCTGTCCTGGGTGGTGACCGCGTATCTGCTCGTGGCCACGGCGGCGACGCCGCTATTCGGCAAGTTGTCGGACATTTACGGCCGGCGCACGCTGCTTCTGGTGGCGATCGGCTTTTTCATCGCCGGTTCGATCGCCTGCGCGCTGGCGCCGAACATCCTGACGCTGATCTTCGCGCGCGGGCTGCAAGGCGTCGGCGGCGGCGGCTTGCTGCCGATTTCGCAGACCATCATCGCCGACCTGCTGTCGCCGCGCGAGCGGCCGATCGTGCAAGGCCGCACCTCGATCATGTTCATGACCGCGAGCATTCTCGGGCCCGTGCTTGGTGGCTTGCTCACCGATCATCTGAACTGGTCGTTCATTTTCTGGATCAACGTGCCGCTCGGTGCGGTCGCGCTGGTAATGACCGAACGCGCGCTGCGCCGCCTGCCGCGGCATGACCGTCCGCATCAGCTTGATGTGATCGGCGCGGCGTTGATGGTTTGCGCCGCGCTATCGCTGATGCTGGCGCTCGCTTGGGGCGGCATTCACTATCCCTGGGGCTCGCTGCCGATCCTCGGACTCATGGCCGCCTCCCTGGTGCTGTGGGCGCTGTTCGCGGTGCGGCTTCTGACCGCGGGCGAGCCGTTCATTCCGCTCGCGATCCTCTACGGACGCGTGACCAGCGCCATCACCACAGCGGCGTTCTTTAGCATCGGCACGGTGATCGGTGTGACCATCTACACGCCGCTTTATTGCCAGAGCGTGATCGGCGTTTCGGCGAGCCTGTCCGGCCTCGCGCTGATCGCCTATATGGGCGGCGCCACGCT
>DATJYT010000154.1:0-10753 GCA_035499475.1 Xanthobacteraceae bacterium
CGTGATTCTGGTCTAAAGACCCCACCGCGCGGGGACGAGCCCCGGCGCCGGCCCAAGGACGCGCAATACGCGCGCCCTTTTTTTGTGCCTACATACGGGAACAATGCCCAAAAGGACCGACATCTCCTCGATCCTGATCATTGGCGCGGGTCCGATCGTCATCGGCCAGGCCTGCGAGTTCGATTATTCGGGAACGCAAGCCTGCAAGGCGCTGAAGGCCGAGGGCTACCGGGTCATCCTGGTCAATTCCAATCCGGCGACGATCATGACCGATCCGGACCTGGCAGACGCGACCTATATCGAGCCGATCACGCCCGAGATGGTCGCCAAGATCATCGAAAAAGAACGGCCGGATGCGCTGCTGCCGACCATGGGCGGTCAGACCGCGCTCAACACCGCGCTGTCGCTGCGGCGCATGGGCGTGCTCGACAAGTTCGGCGTCAAGATGATCGGCGCCACCGCCGACGCCATCGACAAGGCTGAGGACCGCAAGCTGTTCCGCGAGGCGATGACCAAGATCGGCCTGTCGACACCACGTTCGCATCAGATCAAGACACTGATTCAGGCGCTCGAAGCGCTCGAAGATATCGGCCTGCCCGCCATCATCCGCCCTTCGTTCACGCTTGGCGGCACCGGCGGCGGCATCGCCTACAACAAGGCCGAATTCATCGACATTGTCGAACGCGGCATTGACGCCTCGCCGACCTCGGAAGTTCTGATCGAGGAATCGGTGCTGGGCTGGAAAGAATACGAGATGGAGGTGGTGCGCGACAAGAACGACAATTGCATCATCATCTGCTCGATCGAGAACGTCGATCCGATGGGCGTACACACCGGCGATTCCATCACCATCGCGCCGGCGCTGACGCTGACTGACAAGGAATATCAGATCATGCGCGACGCCTCGATCGCGGTGCTGCGCGAGATCGGCGTCGAGACCGGCGGCTCCAACGTACAGTTCGCGGTCAATCCGGAAGACGGCCGCCTCGTTGTCATTGAAATGAATCCGCGCGTGTCGCGCTCTTCCGCACTTGCGTCGAAAGCAACCGGCTTCCCGATCGCCAAGGTCGCGGCCAAGCTCGCGGTCGGCTACACGCTCGACGAGATCGCCAACGACATTACCGGCGGCGCAACGCCGGCCTCGTTCGAGCCGACCATCGATTACATCGTCACCAAAATCCCGCGCTTTGCTTTCGAGAAGTTCCCCGGCGCTGAGCCGGTGCTCACGACGTCGATGAAGTCGGTCGGTGAGGCGATGGCGATCGGCCGCACCTTCCAGGAGAGCTTGCAGAAGGCGCTGCGCTCGCTCGAGACCGGTCTGACCGGTCTTGACGAGATTGCCATCGCGGGGCTCGGCCAGGGCGACGACAAGAATGCCATCCGCGCCGCACTCGGGACGCCGACGCCGGACCGGCTGCTCGCGGTCGCGCAGGCGATGCGGCTCGGCATGAGTGACGACGACATCCACACCGCTTGCCGGATCGATCCGTGGTTCCTCGAACAAATCCGCGGCATCATCGACAAGGAAGCCGAAATCCGCGCCAAGGGCCTGCCGTCAGCGGCGCCGGCGCTGCGCCGTCTCAAGGCCATGGGCTTTTCCGACGCGCGACTTGCGCGGCTCACCGACGTTGCAGCCGAGACGGTATCCGAACGACGCCGCGCGCTCGGGGTACGTCCGGTGTTCAAGCGCATCGACACCTGTGCGGCCGAATTCGCTTCGCCCACTGCCTATATGTATTCGACCTATGATGCGCCCTTCGCGGGCCGTGCGATCGATGAGTCGGCGCCGTCAGACAAGAAGAAGGTCGTCATTCTCGGCGGCGGACCCAACCGGATCGGCCAGGGCATTGAATTCGACTATTGCTGCTGCCATGCCGCCTTTGCGCTCAAGGAAGTCGGCTACGAGACCATCATGGTCAACTGCAATCCGGAGACGGTGTCGACCGACTACGATACATCGGACCGGCTTTATTTCGAGCCGCTCACCGCCGAGGACGTCACGGAGATCATCGATGTCGAGCGCCGCAACGGCGTGCTGCATGGCGTCATCGTGCAGTTCGGCGGCCAGACACCGCTGAAGCTCGCCGAGCCGCTGGAAAAAGCGCGCGTTCCAATCCTCGGCACCTCGCCCGACGCCATCGATCTCGCCGAGGACCGCGACCGTTTCAAGCAACTGCTCGACAAGCTCAAGCTGCGGCAGCCGAAGAGCGGCATCGCCACATCGCCCGAGAAGGCGCGCGCCATCGCCGATTCGATCGGCTATCCGATCGTGATCCGGCCATCCTACGTGCTCGGCGGCCGCGCCATGGAGATCGTCCATGACGCGACGCAGATCGATCGCTATCTCGCTCGCCTCACCGCCGATCTCGATCGGCCGTCCGAGCTAGCCGTATCGGACCGGCGGCCGCTCCTTATTGACCGCTATCTTACCGACGCCATCGAGGTTGACGTCGATTGCCTCGCCGATGGCAAGAACACCTACATTGCCGGCATCATGGAGCACATCGAGGAGGCCGGCATTCATTCCGGCGACTCGGCCTGCTCGCTGCCGCCGCACAATCTCGCGGACGACACCATAGCCGCGCTCGACCGCCAGACCCGCGCGCTGGCGCTCGCTCTCAACGTCGGCGGCCTCATGAATGTGCAATACGCCATCAAGGACGGCGACATTTATGTGCTCGAAGTCAATCCGCGCGCCTCACGCACGGTGCCGTTCGTCGCCAAGGTCATCGGCATTCCGGTCGCCAAGATCGCCGCGCGCATAATGGCGGGCGAATCACTCGCAAGCTTCAGCCTCGCGCCGCAGCATTTCGAGCCGGGCGCCGCCCGGCATATCGGCGTCAAGGAGGCGGTGTTCCCCTTCGCGCGTTTCGGCGCCGGGGTCGACACGATTCTTGGACCGGAGATGAAATCGACCGGCGAAGTCATGGGCATCGACCGCGACTACAACGTCGCTTTCGTCAAAAGCCAGCTCGGCGGAGGCTCGCGCCTGCCCAAGAGCGGGACTGTCTTTGTCTCGGTCAAGGACCGCGACAAGCCCCGCATTCTCGAAGCGATCCGGCTGCTCTGCGGGCTGGGCTTCAAGGTGTTGGCCACCTCGGGAACCCAACGCTACCTCACCGAAGCAGGCGTCGCCGCGGTCAGGATCAACAAAGTGGCGGAGGGCCGTCCGCACATTGTCGACGCCATCAAGAATGGCGAAGTCCACCTCGTATTCAACACCACCGAGGGAGCCACCGCCCTCGCCGACAGCCGCTCGCTCCGGCGCGCTGCCCTCTTGCATAAAGTACCGTACTACACCACTCTTTCAGGGGCCGTTGCGGCTGCGCAGGGTATTAAAGCCTATCTCGGGGGCGACCTCGAAGTGTGTGCGCTGCAGAGCTATTTCGGGGCCGGGTCTGATCAGGAATCGGGACGGCCGCGGCGACGGTCCGTGTAGAGACAGGGTTTAGGGTCGCGTGGCCAAGCAACGCTTCGGCCCGCGACCTGAATTTTGCCTTTACGTCCTATTGGAGGTTTGAGACCGATGGACAAGATCCCGATGACGGCGGAGGGCTATTCGGCACTCGCGACCGAGCTCAAGCACTGCCAGCAGGTGGAGCGCCCGCGTATCATCCAGCAGATTACCGACGCCCGCACGCACGGCGACCTTTCGGAGAACGCCGAGTATCACGCGGCGAAGGAATCCCAGTCGCTCAACGAGGGCCGCATCGCCGAGCTCGAGGACAAGCTCGCGCGTGCCGAAGTCATCGACGTTTCAAAGCTGTCCGGCGACACCATCACGTTTGGCGCGACAGTCACGCTGGTCGACGAGGACACCGAAAAAAAGGCGGTCTGGCAGATTGTCGGGGAGCCCGAGGCCGACGCCAAGAAGGGCAAGATCTCCATCACTTCGCCGCTCGCCCGCGCGCTGGTCGGCAAGAAGAAAGGCGCCCAAGTCGAGGTCGTCACGCCCGGCGGCGCTAAGGCCTACGAGGTGATGAAGGTGGAGTGGAAGTGACCCTCTCCTGCCGATGCGTATCGGATCGGTGAGGCGGGAACTTACCCGTCAGAGCCCGTCACAATCAGCATACTCTAACTATCCGGCACCCTCGCGGGGGATACGCCGGGTTGCGTATCTTGCATAGCTCGGGAAAATCCTTACATTCCAGGGCGCTGCCGAACGGGGGCCCGATTTCGGCGGTACTTCGCACGAGCGCATCGGACTAATGGGGCTACCGGCGGGCCGATTCGTGCCGTCCTTGCCGCAACGAACGAGCCAAGCGTTGACCAAGACTCAAGCCAAGGTCGTGATCATCGGATCGGGACCGGCGGGTTATACGGCGGCGATCTACGCCGCCCGCGCCATGCTCGATCCGATCCTGATCCAAGGCGTGCAACCCGGCGGCCAGCTCACCATCACCACCGACGTCGAGAACTATCCAGGCTTCGCCGACGTGATCCAGGGCCCGTGGCTCATGGAGCAGATGGAGAGGCAGGCGGCCCATGTCGGCACAAAGTTCGTCGCCGACCACGTCAACAAGGTCGATCTTGCTAGGCGCCCGTTCCGGATCGAATGCGATTCCGGCGACACCTATCTCGCTGAGACGCTGATCCTGGCAACCGGCGCCCAGGCACGCTGGCTCGATCTACCGTCCGAGCAGAAATTTCGCGGCTACGGCGTTTCCGCCTGCGCCACCTGCGACGGCTTCTTCTATCGCAACAAGGAAGTTCTGGTGATCGGCGGCGGCAACACCGCGGTCGAGGAAGCGCTCTTCCTCACCAACTTTGCTTCCAAGGTCACCGTCGTGCACCGGCGCGACAACTTCCGCGCCGAACGAATCCTGCAGGAGCGTCTCTACCAAAATCCGAAAATCTCGGTGCTCTGGCACACCGTGCTGCACGACGTGCATGGTGACGAAAATCCGCTCAAGGTCCGCAAAGCGGTGTTGCGCAACGTCAAGACAGGAGAGCTCGACGAGCGCCCTATCGACGGCATCTTCATTGCCATCGGTCACAAGCCGGCATCCGAACTCGTCGCCGACCAAGTCGAGATGAAGCACTCTGGCTATATCAAGACCGCACCCCATTCGACCGCGACCTCGGTGCCCGGCGTGTTCGCCGCCGGCGACGTCGCCGACGACATTTATCGCCAAGCCGTTACTGCCGCCGGACTTGGCTGCATGGCGGCGCTTGAGGCCGAAAAATTCCTCGCCGCGCATGGCGAGGCCGAGCCGCGCGTGGCGGCGGAGTAGATTTCTCCTCTCCCCGGGCGCGCGGGGAGGAAGAAAGCATGACGATGGATTGGGACAAACTTAAGGTTTTTCACGCCGCCGCGGAAGCTGGCAGTTTCACGCACGCCGGCGAACAACTCGGGCTTTCGCAGTCGGCGGTGTCTCGCCAAGTGAGCGCGCTCGAGCAGGAGCTTTCCGTCTCGCTGTTCCACCGCCACGCGCGCGGCCTGATCCTGACCGAGCAAGGCGAACTCCTCTATCGCACCGCGCACGACGTGTTCATGAAGCTCGAAGCGGCGCGCGCCAAGCTCACCGACAGCCGCGAGCGGCCGAACGGCGACCTTCGCGTGACGACGACACCCGGCATCGGCGTGCACTGGCTGACGCCGCGGCTCGGCGAGTTCGTCGACCTCTATCCCGAAATCCACATCACGCTCTTAACCACCGACGAAGAACTCGACCTCGCCATGCGCGAGGCCGATGTCGCGATCAGGTTGCGCCAGCCGACCCAGCCCGACCTCATTCAGCGCAAGCTGTTCTCGGTGCATTTCCACGTTTACGCGTCGCCCGAATATCTCAAGAGATTCGGCACGCCGCGCACGTTCGACGATCTCGACAACCAGCGCGTTCTGGTGCTCGGCGGCAACGTTCCGCCTTATCTGCAACGCTCGCGCTTTCTGATCGAGGTTGCGCGCGACGGCAAAGGGCCGCGCACCCCGCATCTCGTCATCAACAATATTCTGGGCATTCTGCGCGCCTGCCAGCGCGGCCTCGGTATCGCGATGCTGCCGGATTATCTGGTCGAGGAAAACGGCGGCCTGGTGCAGCTTTTCAGTGAAGGCGACGCGATCGCGCTCGACGCTTACTTCGTCTATCCGGAAGAGCTCAAGACCGTCGCGCGCGTGCAGGCCTTTCGCGACTTCCTCGTTGCCAACGCACAGCGTTGGAATTTCTAGCGATCGCGACACCGATTCTGCGTGTAACCGCGCAGCGCGACATCATGACGCGCGATCTGCGCAAGTCCAAGAATTGCACGCATCGGGTCGCACACAACGACGCTGATTTTTATCCGCCGTTTAGAGAGCCGCTTATCTTGCGATGTCCGCATGGCTGGCATGTGCCTCTCCGCATTGTGTGCGCGCGATGTGGCTCGCATAGTGGTTATCTGCTGCACGGCAGGCGATTGCTCCATCCTCCCAGATTGGCAATCGTAAATGCAGGCAGCTGTTCCCCTCTGGAAGGTGATCGTTGGCGCCCCCACGCCGACGAACTGAACCGGGCCCGCAAGGGCCCGGTTTCTTTTTGCGCCGTGCGGAAATGTGCGAGGGCGACGACCAATTATTGTTCCCAATTGACATACAGACATATCGTTGATATGTCTTGACATATGATCGAGCGAACCACCGTCAGGCTGCCTCGCGAGTTGGTAACCCGCGCCAAGCGCAAAGCGCTCGCAGAGCGCCGCACACTCACATCCCTCATTGAAGAAGGACTACGATTGGTTGTCGCCGAGAATCGAAAGCCTGCCAGAGCCAAGCGAATTCTGCCCCGTTTCAGCAAGGCGAGCGGCGGGCCGCTGCCCGGCATCGATATTTCCAATTCTGCCGCGCTCCAGGAGATGGAAGACCTGGAATACATCGAGCGCATGAAGCATTTTAAATGATTTTGCCGGACGTCAACGTCCTCATTTATGCATTTCGCAAAGAGGTTCCCCAGCACGCGATATGTCGGGCATGGCTCAATGCCGTGGTACTGGGCGAGGAGCGGTTTGGCATTTCGCCATTGGCGCTCGGAGCCGTCGTTCGCGTTACAACAAACCGGCGAGCTTATGCTGAGCCGAGTTCATTCGATGACGCATTCGGATTTTGTCAGGATATTCTAGACCAGCCGCATTGCCAAATCGTGGAGCCTCGCGAACGGCATTGGAGCATCTTCAAGCGGCTGTGCATCGAGACCGACACCCGTGGCCCTACCGTCACCGACGCCTGGTATGCCGCACTCGCCATCGAATGGGGTTGCGAGTGGGTAACGCTTGATCGCGACTATGCGCGCTTTCCAGGTCTGCGTTGGCGTACGCCGGGGCCGTCCTGAAGATAGGTTCCCTTTTTGCGCAGCTAGAAACTCATGCCATGAAAGTTTCCATTCTCGACGATTACCATGACACGGTGCGCACGCTGGCCTGCTTTTCCAAGCTCGCCGGCCACGACGTCACCGTCTGGAACGATCACGCCCAGGACGTCGATACTTTGGCGCAACGCCTCATCGACACCGAGGCGCTGGTGCTTATCCGCGAGCGCACGCAGATCCGCACGCCGCTCCTCGAACGGCTACCCAAGCTCAGGCTGATCAGCCAGCGCAGCGTCTATCCGCATATCGACATCGACACTTGCACGCGGCTCGGCATCGTCGTGTCGTCGAGCCAGCATCCGGGCGCGCCGTCCCACGCCACCGCCGAGATGACCTGGGCGCTAATCCTCGCCGCGGAGCGGCAAATCCCAAAGCAGATGGCGTCCCTCAAGGCCGGCAAATGGCAGACCGGGATCGGCACCACGATGCGCGGCAAGACGCTCGGCATTTACGGCTACGGCCGCATCGGCGGCGTCGTCGCCGGCTATGGCCGCGCGTTCGGCATGAATGTGCTGATTTGGGCGCGGCCGCAGACGCTCGTTGCGGCGCGCGCCGACGGCTACGACACCGCCGCCAGCAAGGAAGCGTTCTTTTCGGAATGTGACGTCATCACGCTGCACATGCGGCTCGTCGATGCGACGCGCCATATCGTGACGGCCGCAGACCTCGCTCACATGAAGCCGACCGCGCTCCTCGTCAACACCAGCCGCGCGCCGCTGATCGCGCCCGGCGCGCTGGTCGAAGAGCTGCGCCGTGGCCGGCCCGGCATGGCCGCGGTCGACGTCTATGAGCACGAGCCGTTGCTCGATACCGCCGATTCGCTGCTCAACGTGCCGAATGTGGTCTGCACGCCGCATATCGGCTACGTGACGCGCGACGAATATGAGGT
Source organism: Xanthobacteraceae bacterium (assembly GCA_035499475.1). Taxonomy (GTDB): domain Bacteria; phylum Pseudomonadota; class Alphaproteobacteria; order Rhizobiales; family Xanthobacteraceae; genus BOG-931. The sequence continues at coordinate 8,230 of DATJYT010000154.1, forward strand.
TCAGTTCGTCGATATTTTCGATCAAATCGTTTCATACGCAGCGGGCAAGCCCATCAACGTGGTCAATCCCGACGTTCTCAAGAGCCCGCGCCGGTGAAGAAGAAGATCGTCATCGTCAATGACAAGATGCAGCGCGGCTATCGCTACGAGTTGACCGCGCCGGCCGGGCGAAAATTCGATTCCGAATTTCGTCCGGACCTGACGCCTGCTGAAATGCTGCAACTCGGCGTGTTCTGCGGCAAATACATGACCGATTGCAAAAAGGAATTTCCGCGCAGTTGGTTCACGCGTGCCAAGCTTGCGGGGAAAACGCGCGACTGCTCGCTCAATTATTTCGGCGTCGATGCAAGCCAGCCGTTATCGGTGTGGCGCAAGAACGGCTGGATCTTCCGCGACGATCCGCGCGGCTGGTTTCAATGGTATTGCCGTTATTACATGGGCCGCCGCTTAGCAGGTGAGGACGCGCGGCAAATCAAGCGCTGGAAGGCAATCCGCCGTCATGTGCGCCAGATCGAGCGCAACTGCGAGCCGGGCGACGTCACCTGCCGGCCGCGGCAACGCCAAGCGCTGTTGCATTGGGCCTACGATAGCCGAAAGATTTGATTTCACGCCGGCTCAAGCCCTTTCGCCCGGATGACGCGCTTGGCTTCAGGCGTCATGAGAAAATCAATCACCGAACGGCCGGCCTCCGCGTGGGTGGCGCTCGTCGGCGTGGAGGCGACAAACGGTGTGACGCTCTGCAATTCCGGCGGCAGCGGGCCGATCACATCGATGCCGGGGACCGCCATCAGCTCGGCGAGCTGCTGCACGCCGATGTCGGCCTCGCCACGCAGGATGATGAGCCCGACCAGTCCGGTCGGGCCGCCGCCGCCATACTTCGCTTTGGCGGCCATCGCTTCGGTGATGCCGAGCTGCGCAAAGACTCTGGCCATGTGGACGCCGCTCTGGCCGCCGCCGACCGGCTTGCTCACGGCGATCGATTTCGCGGCGAGAAACGCGCGCTTGAACGCGTCGGCGCTCGATATGTCAGGCCGCGGCGCGCCTTTTTGCACCGCAACGCCAAGACCCGAACGCGCAACTTCGACGGCGCTGCCGGGGACGATCTTGCCGCGCGCGATCAGGTCGGATGCGCCCGCCGCGCTGACGATCGCCATGTCGGCCGCTTCGCCTTCGCCCAGCCGTTTCTCGAGCTGCAACGATGGCCCGAAATCGACGATCAGGCGATTGCCGGTCGCACGCTCGAATTGCGGCGATAGCTCCTCGAACACCGTTTTCATCGCAGTCGTGCTCAAGACCTCGATGTCGATTTGGCTCACGGCGCGGCCCTCCTGGCGCTCATGCCGGGGCATTCGCCCGGCAATCAACTCTGTGTGAATTCACCGCGCGCCCTAGTCAAATGTCGCTCGGCCCCGTAACTGCGCATGGGAAGTACGCTCCAAGACTGCTAAAACGTCAATTGCGGGACGGTCCGGTACGCCGGACTCGTCCAGGAGGGACGACACGATGCTGACACGCAGGCAAGCCTTGTACACTGGCGTTGCGGGACTGGCGGTTTTGGCGCTGGGCCGCCTGGCCCGACCGCATAACGTACGAGCGGCGACCGCGTACGAGGTCACCCACACCGACGCGGAGTGGCGCAAGCTCCTCACTCCCGCGCAGTACGACGTGCTGCGCGAAGAGGGTACCGAGCGGCCCTTCACCAGCCCGCTCCTCAACGAGCACCGTGACGGCACCTTCGCCTGCGCCGGCTGCGACCTGCCGTTGTTCTCCTCGAAGACGAAGTTCGAGAGCGGCACCGGCTGGCCGAGTTTCTGGGCGCCGCTGGAGAAGGCGGTCGATGAAGCCGAGGACCGTACCTTCGGTATGATCCGCACGGCTGTCTCCTGCCACCGCTGCGGCGGCCATCTCGGGCATGTCTTCACCGACGGCCCAAAGCCGACTGGCCTGCGCTATTGCATGAACGGCGTAGCGCTCAAGTTTACGCCGGCCGCGCCCGGTGCGACCTGAAGCCAGTGGGGGCGGTTTCAAACCCGCCCCTACGAACGACGATCAGGTCCCGACTTTCAGCTCCGCAACCAAGCCACGCAACGCCGCGACGGTGCTCAGCGCCACGATACGCCCAGTGCGCGGATTTTCCGACGGCACGTTGGCGATCGACATAGAGAAGCTTGCCGTGTCGGCATCGACCTCGATGCGATGGGTATTGCGATCGAGCGCCGGATCGGCCCAGATTTCGAGCCGCGTCTTGTCGGGCCCGATGCCGGCGAGGCTTAGCGCCGCGGCGACGTTAACGTTGGCGGGAAAGCCGCGTGCGCCCTCACGCGCCGCACCGTCGAAGACTTTCTTCGGTTCGTTGAGACCCTTCAGCGAGATGCCGCGCTCGACCAGATAAGGAGCGCCTTCAAGTCCGTTCGGTGGTTTGCGTGTGATCATGGTGACCGAGCGGATGGTGCCTTCGGCCGCGGCGCGCACGGCGTCGAGCCCGATCAGACCGCCGGTCGGCACCAGGATGTGCGCGCCCGTC